>NZ_VFTM01000063.1:0-11258 GCF_006439555.1 Mesorhizobium sp. B3-1-6
AGCTGGATGGGCACCGCCTTCGGCGGCGCGCGCGGCCGCACCGACGTGCCAAAAATCGTCGACTGGTACATGGAAAAAAAGATCCAGATCGATCCGATGATCACCCATACGCTGAAGCTCGAGGACATCAACAAGGGCTTCGACCTCATGCATGAGGGCAAGTCGATCAGGAGCGTCGTGGTTTATTGAGGAAAGCCACCGGGCCGCAGGCTACGGTTCGACGCAACAACTACGCCAAGCCCACGGTTCTGTGTTCCCAAATACTGTGCCTCGGGCAACGGCGTAAACCGGCGGCGTGGTTAGGTATGAGACCTCGATCACGCCGCCGGTGCAGTTCAAAAAGGGTTGTGTGCGTCAAGTTCTGCAAAAGGGGCGTGGATGCCAGCGGTGTTGCCTCTCCAATGAGGAGTGCACTCCTGATCGAGTGCCGGACTAGATTCGGCTATTGAATGTGGTCCTCGCTGTCTACCAGCGAGCAACAGCTGGTCGGCCAGGTATCACTTGAGGCCAGGCAGAATTCCCAAAATCTCGCTCAAGTGGATCGGCAACTGAGGTGACGCGTGCAAATCGGCGCAGCTGTCTTTCCAGCGTTGCAGATATTCGCCGATTGGAATGCTGCTCCGGCCAGGCCAGCGATTGAGTGCGCCAAGGGCCTCGATACATTCTGAAGCCCCCTCGTATTGAGCGAGAATGTTCAAGGAGATTGCTTGTGCGAATGAGTTGAGGTTCGGAACTTCGATCTCGCTTCGGTGCTTGGCAAACCACGTTGCCGGGTCGCTAGTGAGACCCTGAGAGTCGGCAAGCGTCTTGTAGCCGTTGACGATGTTCTGGCGATACTCGGCGATGGCGTCGCCGAAGGCGTTGTCGCCGGGAAAGGGCGGGTTTTGTTTCCAGTCCTTCGCCAGGCGCCCCAGGCCACGCAGCGAAAAGGCCTCCACCATGGCTTCCTCGAGCCATTGACAGGGAGGCGCGGGCTTGGCGTCGGCCTGCCAGCTGTTGGCAAAGACATGGCCGAGCTCATGCCCGAATTGGTAGGCGAGCTTCGACCAGTCCCGCTCGCCGATATCGACAATTGTCCAGGCCATGCTGCTGCCGTCGGGGTGCAGCCAGACGGCTGGCGAACCGGAGGTATGTTCCTCGACGCGCAGTCTCGTCGGCTGGCGATCTGAAACGAGGCGGACACCGTCGAGGCAAGCATGGCGCATGCGCTCGACGACCTGAAGGGCGGCACCCGGCAGCATGCGACCCCAGTCGCCGGCAAGCTCGATGGGGGCGTGAAGCAACCCGGCTGGGGTGGCAGCTTGAGCAATCACGGGCATAGCAGCCGCCAGACTCCTGTCCAGACTCCATCGCGATGGGCAAACCAGGCCAAAAGATGTGACCGTTAACGCCGTAAACTCTCGTCGGTTCATCGAAACCACTTCCGACCCGATGGTCGAACCTTCGAAACAGAGATCGTGGGGTTGAGCAATTGGCTGTAGTCCCTCGGTAGCAGTTTACCGGCGCAGGACCACAAATTGATGCGCGGAATGGCCAAGATGAAGGGAAAACCCTTCAACGATAAGCTTTCGCATCATCGCATCCGTGGCTGCCTCGCCGGAGACCGCATAGTGCGTCTCCATGATGATCAGTCGAATACCGGACAGATCGGCCGCCTCCAGCAACTCGACCTCTCCACCTTCTATGTCGCAAATGAGGACATTTGCGGAATGGTCACGTATCTCGTCTTCAAGACAGTAGACAGGAATTCGAACCTTGTCGACGATACTCGGTTCCGTCGCTGTCGCATCGAGCCTGGAAGCCCAAAAAGATTTGTCGATATAGAACTCGACGGTTTCACCCGCGCCGAGGATCTTCTGTCGATTTTTCAGAACCCCGTTGCGCGACTTGATCTTGGAAAGGCCGTTTCGCCTGAAGTTTTGCCGAGCATCATCAAGAATTTTAGGGTTCGCGTCGAATGTCAGAACGTTTTCAGCGCGCACGATCAATGCGGCTGTCATCGCCACCAGCCCTATCGCGGTTCCCACTTCGATAACACGGTCTGACGGGTGAACCAGATCGGCAGTCAACTGCCGCTCACGCCCCTCGTAGTAATTTCTGCGAAGTGCATCGATGATTGTCTCTGAGTAATTTTCAGTGTCCACGAATATGTCAAAGCCGCCAACGCCCATGAAATAGCCATCCCGTCCAATTGGGATACGGTTATTTTCGCGTTCTTCATCGGTTAGTCGAGCGCGTGTAGCTTGATCGAGAGGATCACCAAATATCTGACATTCACTGAAGTGCAAGCATTCATAGCCGTCAAGCCTAACCCTCACGAACCGGGCAATATGATCTCCAGAAATATTCGCAACGTAAGGCCGCCCGTCTGAATCGCCAAAGACCCCGCTATCAATTTTTCTGTAGAAGATCCTCCAATGCTCTTCGTCAATTGATCCAAGAAGGCTAAAGTGCCTTAGCCTGTGCGCTTGATGCTGCCGATTGTATATAACAACTTGCCGAATTAGAAACTCGCTGCCAAGGTCGACCTGCCACCAGGGATCCGTTTCCGTTTTGGTATGAAATCCCATTTCGCCAGAAATCTTGCCGTCGTTTCCTCCCCGAGCGTCCTGCTCCGGGTGCGGGCTGAATGACCATTCTGAGGTCGAACTTTGAGTTGCAGGTTTGTTGATCGCGAGGTTTATCACGGCAATTCAGAGCCCTTTCCGCTTCGCTATTGGTGCACCTTCACCCGCGGTTCAATGCCACGAGTCAAAATGTAGATCTCCGCAAGAGCGGCCGTCCCACCGATGCGGCAGGGAGCAAGCTTGCGGACGCCGCGCCCCACAAGGATATGGCAAAATCTCGTGTTGCACTTCGATTTCTAATGTCCGACTGCCTGAAACTAAATTAGCATGATGTCAGTTTTTGGCGAAGGATCGTAAAGCGGACGGGGCGTCCGGAACGAGGGGCTGCATTTCGAAGGCGTATTGTGGAGAAGAGCTTTTCACAGGTGGCTGACGAAGTTACGGCGACAGCGCAGTTCGATCAATCGCGCTCGTATCCATCCAAAAGCCCGCGCGGAAGCAGCGGTTCCGATCAGGCTCTCAGAAGGAGACCAGCATTGAATGACAGTCATGACTTCCTGACCGCCGCCGTGAAGATGCGGAATAGATATCTCAATCTTCTCGAAGCATCGTTGACCGGAACCTTATACGGCGACGCGCCCATTGATCCGTGGACCGGTGGGCAATACGACCCGAACAAGCGTGCCCTCGGGCGGGATTGGCCAGGACTGGCGCAAACCATGATTGGCTCGGCGAGGATGCGCAATTTGCGGCATCTGTGCGAAACCGTGATCCTGAACGATGTTCCTGGCGACTTTATAGAGACCGGGGTCTGGCGCGGTGGAGCGTGCATTTTCATGAGAGGCATTCTTGCCTCATACGCCGAAACGCGACGTCGGATCTTTGTCGCTGACAGTTTCGCCGGCCTTCCTCCTCCAAGTCCCGAAAAGTATGCGGCGGACGTTGGCGACACCCACCACGTGCATGGAGAACTGGCGATCTCCCGGAAGGACGTGGAAGAAAATTTCCGCAGATATGACTTGCTTGACGAGCAGGTTGTCTTCCTTGAAGGCTGGTTCAAGGACACGCTCCCAAATGCCCCGATACAAAAATTGGCGGTTCTTAGACTGGATGGCGACATGTATGAGTCGACCATTCAAGCTCTCGATGCGCTCTATCACAAGGTATCGTATGGGGGATTTGTAATCGTCGACGACTACTTCCTGGCCCCGTGCGCTCAGGCTGTGGATGAGTTCCGCGCTAGAGGCAACATCACTTCGCCCTTAATTCCGATCGACGGCTGTGCCGTGTGGTGGAGGGTTTCCGAGCCCGCAAATCACCAATGACAAACCCCCATCGGGTGACGTGAGCAATACTATTCGAAGGCGACCGCCCAGCATCGAACGAGGCGATCGTTCATGGCGGGAATGCCGGGGGATGGGGATGACGTGAGCACAAGAACACACATCACACTTCTCGTTCATCCGGGGATCGTGCAGGTGCTCGCAAGCATGGTCAGGATGCTCGCCGATGGTTTGAGCGAGATCTCGATCGGGACGGACATCATTCATGATTTGCCTGCGGATTTCGACGGGCGGGCGATCGTACTAGGCGCCAATCTTTATCAAACGTCGGCTTTGGATCGTCTGCCTGGAAATTCTATTATATTCAACGTCGAAAATTATACATCAAATTGGATCACGGATGATTATTGCAATCTCTTGCGGAGGTTTCATGTATGGGATTTTAGCGAGAGTAATGCCATCTTTCTATCCAGGAAGATAGGTCGCCCGGTCCATTATTTCCGGATGTTCTACGTTGATGGTCTTACGCGAATCGGCGATGCTGAACAGGATATTGACGTTTTATTCTATGGATCATTCAATGAGAGAAGGTCGGCAATAATAGACGAAATGCGCGCTCGTGGGCTGCGCGTTGAGGCATTGTTCAATGTTTTTGCCGGACAGCTCGATCAATTCATTGCTAGATCCAAGGTTATTATCAATATACATTTCTACGGTAGTGGGCAGCTCGAAATAATCCGCGTATTCGATCTTCTGGCCAACGGGCGCGCGGTAGTAAGCGAGATAAATCCGGGCGAACTTGTGGACGCCGATTTGACGGACGCCTTCGTTGCGGCGCCATACGAGAACCTTGTCGCCGCGGCCGAGGCGCTGGTGCGCGACACGGATAGACGTCACAAGGTAGCGAGGGCCGGGTTCGAGGCATTCAGTCGACGCAGAGCAACAAATATACTTCCGGAAGCGCTTGCCTGGAGCGATTTGCCGAACCTACCCGGCGACGTTGTACTCGGTCGGGGAAAGATACGCGATCCAAGGGTGCTGAATATCGATATCAGCAATCGATGGCATCCCGACATCGTGGCCGACATATCGGATCCTGGCCTGTTCGAGCGTGAATTTATGTCCGAGCGCTTCGGACCGGTTCGGATGGATCGGGGACTATTTGCCAGCATAACGGCCTCGCACGTGCTCGAGCACGTTGCGGATCTTGTGACGGCTATGACGAACTGCCTGACTTTGCTGGCGGATGGAGGGCTGTTCAATATTGTGGTGCCATACGACCTGTCATACGGTGCCTGGCAGGATCCTACCCACGTACACGCCTTCAACGAGCGGAGTTGGCTCTACTATTGCGAATGGTACTGGTATCTCGGATGGACCGAATCCAGGTTCGAATTGGTGGAGCAAACCTTCGGCTATAGTTCGATCGGGGATGCGCTCGCGGCGCGAGGTGTCTTGGAGGACGAGATCTTGCGCAGCCCGCGGGCGGTAGACGAGATGCGCGTGGTGCTGCGCAAACGGCAACTGACCGAGGCTGAACGTGATTACGGGCGCCAAATGCGTGGCGATAGCCGCGCGTGAAGTCGCGGGCTCTGCGACTCCGTGAAAGCTGGGCGCTAGCCCGAGCTTTGCTGCCGATCCATTGACATCCGCTCTGACGATTGCCCGTCGTCTGGGATGACGAGTGGCGCAATGCAAAGGAAAGCTTGCATCGAGCCGTACGCCCCGCACATGGCGCAATCGATGCCCGTGTCCTCGATCACGACGCCCGTTCCAGGAAACGGGATAAGCCGGCGTTGTAGAGGAAGGCACTTTTGAAGGAGTTTGCGTGCACCTGACGGCGAGACTGTGTAGGCCTGCGTTCCAAACGAATGTACCAGCCCGACCAGCGATCTCGAGAATTTCTCAGCCTGAAACGAGGTCCCGTTTCTATTTCGGAGGTCGTAGAATTCCAGCTTTGCTTTGGAGAAGCCGAAATCCAGCCAGGCGAACAATGGGTCAAATAGATAGCCCCACTGGATGATATCCCAATCCCTCGGAGCTCGAGCCATGAGATCGGCCGATTCCTCCAGGAACCGAAACGATGCACGGACGTCGTCTTCAAAGACGGTTATCGGCTTGTTCTCCGAAACCGCCAGCTTCCACAGGTTGATATGGGATAGAGCACACCCGAGCGTTCCTGCCGGATACGCGCAATCGCTGGTGATCAGGCCTTCCTCTATGAGCGCATTCCGGTCCAGGGAGGCGCCGTCGGCGGCCGATACCCGAAGCGTATTCTGCGTCAGATGCCAATTGTCGCTCTGATACTTGTTCCAGCGGTCGACGCTCCGGTCGAGGTTTATCAGGTGAATTTTCGGCGAATCCCGTGGCTCGGCCGGCGCCGCCGCGACGGCAGCGATCTCCGCCAATACCGGGACGTCACCCGCGCTGCGCAAAAGCTCGCCTGCGCGCTCGATTCCATCACTTACATGATATTCGCCATCGCCGAAGGTGATGTAGCCGTAGACCTGCCGGTTATCGATGTATTGAACGATCCCGGCCTTGCGGGCGCTGTCGGCAAAGATGACGTACTCGTATCGCGTGGTGCCGTCGTCATATGTCAGCTCGGTCAGCACGTCGGCGCGGACAAGGTAGGTGCAATGCACGAGCGGTATTTCAATGATGCCGCGGACATGGCGGTTAAGCACCCAGAGATACTGATCGCAGTGCTGATAATATCCGCTCGCGTCGACCTCGGCGTGGTAGTTCGAATAATACTGACCGGGTGCGATGGAGCGTAGCAGCGGCGCAACGATAGGCACGTCGAGCGCGACGAGTTCCCGCAGCGTGGCCGGTCGCACGAAATTGTCGACGTCGACGACGAAATAGAATTCGCAATTGTGCTCGAGGGTTTTCCGCAGGCTGATGTTGCGGATTCTGCCGAGCACCTTGAAACGCGTCTCGTTCCATTCGTGCTCGCGAAACTGCTCGACCCGGTCGGACACGTCCGACGTGTCGATCTCGACCGCGGAATAGAGGTGGCCGACGCGTTCCAGCCATTCGCGCAATATGTGCTCGGTTCTATCAGTGTTGTTGTTTGTTCGGATGTAGAGGACGATCGATTCTTTAGGATAGTCGAGCGCTTCGATGCAAGTCAGGTAGAGCGGCAGCGCGGGCTCCTTCTGCTTTGCCAATATCGCGACAAGGACGCGCGGCGTGCCTTTGAGCCGCGAGCGTAACGGGCGCTGCGCAACAAGCGCGTGCTGCTCGACAAGGCTCTCTGCGCCGAGGCTTCCCAATACCGGCGGCTCGCGGACCTCGAGTTTGTCCGCGGCGAAACGGGCATTGGCCACAACCCGCTTCAGCATGTCCGCCGGCAATTTGTCGGAGGCCAGCAGTTTCAGACAGGCATCGAGCGATTCCCGATGGGCGCCCGCCCAGTATGCGTTGACTGACAACTCGTCGAGCAGTCCGTAGTCGTAGACCCAAGGCTGGACGAACAGACCCGCCGGCTCCGTGAGACTTACACCGCGACGCGCATAGTCCAGCCCTTCCGCGTTGCGCCCCTGGTTGCGGCAGTAGAGGCTCGCTGCGTGCAGCGCCTCCACGCGCGTGGGCACTGTCGCGGTCGCGCGCTCATAGACCGCGACGACTTCTTCGAAGGGCCGGGCAAGCGCCGCCATCAGGTTCCCGGCCTCGAGCAGGCTTACATAGACCTCCTCGTTCCAGAAACCCAGTTCAGCTCGCTTCAAATACTGTTCGAGCGCCTTCTCGCGCTCGCCAAAATCCCTGTAACTCTGCGCCAGATAGAAGGTGTAGCGCGATATCAGGAACGGGTCGGTTTCGGTTGCAAGCACGTTCTCCAGCACCGCCGCGTCGTCCTGGTATTTTCGCGGGTTCTGGCTGCGCGCTCCGCCGCGCCCCGTTGCGATGCGAAAACCCTCGGCGTTCTGCCTTGAGATGGGGCCGGGGGGGCCTTCCAGATATTCGTGCAACACACCCTTGAAGGAAAAGGCCAGCCGGTTGCTGCAGATCTGCGGGCGGTAGAACGCGATATTTCCATGCAGTACCTCGACATCGTAGAGATCTTTGTCCATCCGGGACTTGAACAAGGCTGGCTCGAAGTCGCGATCGCAGATCAGCATGTCGTCCGCGTCGATGATCATCGCATAGTCGACGCTCTCGATCTCGCGCAGTCGCTCAAGGGCGAAGCTGCGGTTGTAGGCGAAGTCCCGCCACGGCTCGTCGATAACTGCTCCCTTGACATCGTTTTGCGCGAGAAAGCCTCGGATCAGGTCTTGTGTGCCGTCGGTGGACCCAGTGTCGACGACGAGCACATAGTCGACAAGAGGAAGCGCGCTGGCGAGGCATTGCAGGATGACCTTCGCCTCGTTCTTGACGATCATGCACAGGCCGATGGTGCTCACGCCGGACCCTCGTTGAGGCGGCCATATTTGCATCGCAGTGTCATGTCGCACAGCAATCCTTTTTGATGAGGATTCGATCGTCTCTCACGCTCGTCTCACAGCCGCCGCAGCCTAAGCCATTTTGATGAAGGCTCTCAATTTTCGCGATTGAAATGGCCCTTAGCTAACTCTTGGATTTTTAAAGTGTTCACGCCCTGGCATGTCATTTCGATGACAGTCTCTGATGGGTGACCCAGCGGTTCTGAATTAATAAATTGTAAACCAAACCATTTACAAGTTTAGAAATTTCGAATTTACTAATATCTAATGCAATGGAGGGTAGCTGCGGATTTGGCGAAAGAGCGCCGGTCCGCGGTTGTCTGCGAAGCCAGGAGAGTATCCGGGAGGAACGCCACTCACCCGTGAGGGCGCGGTGTATGTGGTGGTGGGCGAACGTTTCGCCGATTGGTCCTGAATCCGTAATCTAGGCTACCGATCTCCCAATGATGGTCCCTCGCAAGTAGCCGGCTCCTTGCAAGTCGTGAACAATCGCGACCCGCGTGATGGAGTTGGCAGTGGTCCGTGTAACATCACCCACCAGACGGCGCCGCGTTGACGTGGCCTTCGGCCTCGGCCTGTGTCCAGCTCCTCTCAATCTTGCCACCTGCGGTAGTCGCCTTGCGACTGGTAACGACGTCCGCCTGACTGTGTATCTCGGGCGGCGCATTCCTGGGATTGGACAATTTTCGGCTCTCGCCGTCGTGGCTTCACCCGCCCGGCTGCGGAAGCTCGGCACCGACTGAAACCTGAAGCTGAGAAACGACAATAACGGCGGCGTTGGCCGCAGCGGATCGAGGAGGACACTATGAGCTTCACTGCGGGCTTTGCGGTCATGGAAGTCACCGTTCGAGGCGCTTTGCCTATCGGCGACGGGACCGAGAACGTCACCTATTTCATTCTGGACTCGGCCAAGAACACGATCGTCGGCCAGGTCATACTTCCCAAGGCCGTACCGCGCAGCCTCGCCGTAGCCCTCACCGTCAAGGTTCCGAGCGCAGCCGGCTCGCTTGCGATCGGCACGTTCGACGAAGGCGGGGCTTTCCAGGCTGCCAGCTTCCTTCGCGTGGAGACCCCCACAATTCAACGCCCCGACGGTGCCGTCGGGGCGGCGGGGCGATGACCGCTGCCAAATGTCTGGTTCGTGCCGCTCGCCGGTCAAGCCGGTTGAGCGGTTTTCCCTTGAATTGAATTCCAAGCCAACAGGAGCCAGTTATGGCCCGCGCCTCTGAAATTCTGTTTGTGGATCCTTCAGTCTCCGACCTCGAGACGGTTCTTGGCAATCTGAGGCCCGAGGTCGAGGCTGTCGTGCTCGACGGCCGGCGGCCGGTGGCGCAGCAGATGGCGGACGTTCTCGCTGGGCACGAGGGGCTCGACGCGGTTCACGTCATCGCGCACGGCTCGCCAGGCCGGGTTCAATTCACGGCTGGAAACTGGTCCGTTGCCACTGTGAGGGACGAGGCTGAGGATTTCGCCGCGATAGGCAAGGCGCTTGCCGAAGACGGCGAGATGCGGCTGTGGAGCTGCGAAACGGCCTTGGGGAATACTGGCGAGACGTTCGTGGCCGCACTGGAGGCGGCTGTTGGTGCAGACGTTCACGCAGCCAGATCGCTGGTTGGCGAAGCCAGGCTGGGTGGTAGTTGGGAGTTGTCAGCGCGACCGGGCCAGTCGTCCCTTCTTCCGCCGCTGAGCTCAGCGGGCGTAGCAAGCTACGCAGGCGTGCTCGCTGTCGATCTGACGTTGACTGGTGATCTGACCATCCAAAATGGCAGTGCTAACATAAATACATACTATCTGGTAGATACTACGCTCAATCCGCCGGTGTTGGTTGGAAGCTTCTCCCTTCCGCAATCAGGTAATAATAAAGTAAGTGAATTTGCTGTTACAATTACAATACCGGATCCAACTCATACTTACAAAATATACGACTCTGGGTTTAATCTTTTCGGAACATTAACGCCTGGTGGCGGAAATACTTACACACTCCAGGACGGCCCTACCTTCGGTCCGAGCAACGGCAACGGCGGCAACCATTTCGATACTGGGACCTTCAGCACCAGCACAGTCGGCGCTACCGGCCCGGCGGGTGCTACCGGCGCAACCGGAGCCACGGGTGCGACCGGCGCTGGAGCGACCGGCGCCACGGGCGCGACCGGAGCTACGGGCGGAACTGGTGCGACCGGCGGTACCGGCGCGACCGGCGGCACGGGTGCGACCGGCGGTACTGGCGCAACGGGCGGTACTGGCGCAACGGGTGGTACTGGCGCGACGGGCGGTACTGGCGCGACCGGCGCCACGGGTGCGACCGGCGGCACCGGCGCAACGGGTGAAACTGGCGCGACGGGCGCCACGGGTGCGACCGGCGGGACCGGCGCAACGGGTGAAACTGGCGCGACCGGCGGTACCGGTGCGACCGGCGGCACCGGCGCAACGGGTGAAACTGGCGCGACCGGCGCCACGGGTGCGACCGGCGGCACCGGCGCAACGGGTGAAACTGGCGCGACCGGCGCCACGGGTGCGACCGGCGGTACCGGCGCAACGGGTGAAACTGGCGCGACCGGCGCCACGGGTGCGACCGGCGGTACCGGCGCAACAGGCGAAACTGGCGCGACCGGAGCTACTGGCTCGACCGGAGCAACCGGTGCGACGGGTGAGACCGGAGCAACTGGAGCAACCGGCTCGACCGGAGCCACGGGTGAGACCGGAGCGACAGGCGCAACCGGCTCGACCGGGGCCACTGGTGCGACGGGTGAAACTGGAGCGACTGGCTCGACCGGCTCGACTGGAGCAACCGGGTCAACAGGCGCCACAGGTGCGACGGGTGAAACCGGAGCGACAGGCGCAACGGGGTCGACAGGTTCGACTGGAGCCACGGGCTCGACTGGAGCAACCGGAGCCACGGGTGAGACCGGAGCGACAGGCGCAACCGGCTCGACCGGTGCCACTGGTGCGACGGGTGAAACTGG
>NZ_VFTM01000064.1:0-9778 GCF_006439555.1 Mesorhizobium sp. B3-1-6
AGCCATCGCATCAAGAAATGCGCCTGGAACGACGACTATCTCATCAATGCGATCACTCATATGCGATAGCCCTGCCCAAGTGGGGGAGATGTCCGGCAGGACAGAGGGGCGCGCGAAGGATCGCGACTTATCTCACCTTGCGCCACCGATCGTTGCACGGTCGCCTGTCGCTGACGAGCAAATTCAGACCTCAAACAACCAAGTCCCGCATCGGCTTCACCGCCGCAGACTCCGGAAACACCTTGTCGCCAAGCACCGCCGCCGACAGCCCGAACTGGTCGGCCAGCAGCCCCTTCAGCACCGCGCGCACATCGCTGGTCGGCGCCAGGTCGCGCCGTTCGTAGAGCTGCGCCGGCTTCAGCCCCGGCCAATCGGCGATGACGCGGCCGCCCTTGATCGCGCCGCCGGCGAGCAGCACCACGGTGCCGGTGCCGTGGTCGGTGCCGATAGTGCCGTTGATGCGCGCCGTGCGGCCGAATTCGGTGATCGCGACGACCGCCGTGTCGCGCCAACGCTCGCCCAGCCCCTTCTCGAATTCCTCGAAGGCGCCGTCGAGGCCGCCGAGCAGATTGGCGAGCCGGCCGGTGGCGCCGCCTTCGTTGACATGCGTGTCCCAGCCGTCGAAGGCGAGTGCGGCGATACGCGGCCCGTCATCGGCCGCCATCAGCCTCGCCGCGCCTTGCGCCGACTGACGCATGCCGGCGGCATTGCCGAGACCGCCTCTGGGTTTCATCGCCTTGCCGTCGGGCGCGTCGCCGATCGCCATCCGGTCGGCGTCGAGCCCTTTCTGCAGCGCCGCCGCCAGCAAAGGATCGCGATGGTTGTAGAGGTCAAGCACGCGCTCGGCCAAGGCGTCGCTGGGCGTCGGCAGGGCCTGCGGCGCCCAGCCGAGCACGGGTGCTGCACCGCGGATCACCAGTGGCGTCGACGGTCCGACCGCGAGGCCGCCGAGTTTCGCCACGCGTTCGCCCGCCGGCAGGCTGGCCAATGCCCGGTTGAGCCAGCCAGTTGTGGCGTTGCCGGGGCCGGGCAGGCCGCTTTCCAGCACGTCCTGGCCGTCGAAATGCGAGCGGTCGCGGTAGCCGGTCGCGGCCGCGTGCACGACGGCCGCCTGGCCTGCCTTGAACAGGCGCGCAAACACCGGCATTGCCGGGTTGAGGGCGAAGAAACCGTCAAGCGGCAATGCCGGGTTGGCGCCTGAGAGCGAAAGCGCGATGTCGCCATGCAGGCCGGCATAGTCTGGATCGCCGACCGGCCCGACCGTCGACAGCCCATCGAGCGCGCCGCGCAGCACGATGACGATCAGGCGCGGGTCGCGATTGTCGGCCGCTCGGGCAAAGCGCGGCAGGTAGGCCCAGGCGAACAGCGCGCCGCCGGTCATCAAGACGGCGCGGCGGGACAGGTTCGGGGTTTCGCAAAGAAGGCTCATGGGTTCATCTCCATTGCTAGGTCACCGTCGCTGGAATTCGGGCGCCATCAACAGCAGCGCCAGGCCCTGCTGCTTGGACTCCGCCCGCGCAATCGCCTGCCGTGTTTCGGCCGAGACGGACGCACCGATCAGCGACGCCAGCGTCTCGTCCGGGTCGCCGATGTCGTCCGCCTGCTTCGCCGCCTGCCAGGCGATGTCCAGCCGCGTCTTGAGGCCCTCGGCGGAAGCCCATGCATCCGTCCGGTCGGGAAAGCCGTTAGGCCCCGGCGGTTGCCATAGCGGCTCGCCGAGCACGCTCAGCCAGCGAAGCGATCGTTGCGGTTCGTTGCCGGGGGTGGCGCCGACCGCCCGGCGCAGCGCGACGACATAGTCTAATGGCGAGCGCAGCTTCGTGAGCGGCGTCGACCAGGCTTCGGGCATGTCGATCAGCGTCAATGCGATCGCGCGCAGGTCGCCATCGGTCTTGGTGAAGACCGTGGCCAGGCGGGCGACCGCCGCCGGGGACGGATCGTCCGCGATGAAATGGCGGGCAAGCTTGGTGGCGATGTGCCGCGCGGTGGCCGGATGGCGGGCAATGTCGTTGAGCGCGGCCTCCGCCTGGCCCATGCCGCCATCGGGATAGGTCTTGCCGAGCAGCACCGCCTTGCCCGGCTGATGCGCATTGGCGTTGAAGACGAAGCTTCCCGGCTCGCCCAGCCGCCCCTCGCGTCCGGCCATCGTCCAGCCGGTCAGCATGGCGGCGAAACTGGTGACGTCGGCCTGGGCGTAGCCGCTGCCGACGCCCAGGGTGTGCAGCTCCAGGATCTCGCGGGCGAGGTTCTCGTTGAGGCCGCGTCCGCGTTGCTTTCCGGCGCGCGAATCGGGGCCGATGGACTGCCGGTTGTCGAGGTAAAACAGCATCGCGGGATGATGCTCGACGGCCAGCAGCATGTCGGCGAAGCGGCCGAGCACGAAGGGCCGAATCGCCTCGCGTTCGAAGGCGCCGGCGCTGGCCCGCACGACCGGTGCCTTGGCGACGGAAACGCAGAAATGGTTCGACCAGAAGCCGACCAGCCGTTCCACGAAACCGGGTGTCGCGGCGAGCGCCTTGTCGAAACGGGCCTGCGCTTCGTCGCGATAGATGTCGGCCTCGACACGCGGCACCGCGGGTTTGGCTTTTGGCCCGGTCGGGCCGGCCGGGTCTTCCGCGGCTGTCGGCTGCATCGCGGCCGCCGCCTTTTCATCCCGCGCCGCCTTGCGTTCCATGGCCGCCGTCATGCTGGCCTGGATCGCCGCGGTGCTGTCCAGCAGCCCGGCATTCTTCGGGTCGTCGGGTGAAATGAGCGCGATGTCTTGCTGTTTGAGCTCGGCCTTGAGGTAGCCGCGTGGATCGGCGGCGATCTTGCCGAGGTTGTCGCCAGTTTTTGCGCCGAGGCCGAAGCGGTTGAGCGCGACCAGGGCGGGGTCCGGCGAGACGGAATTTGAGACCGGTGCGGCCAATGAAGCCTCCGTTCCGAACCGACACTTCGGCCGGCATGTTGCATGGATCGGGAAGGGCGCTCACGACGCCGGCCGCAGCCCCGGCGTCATGCGCGGGCCGTCACCAGCGGCGCCAGTGGTGCCAGCGGTGGTAAGGATGCCAGGCCGGGCCGATATAAACGCGCGGCCCGCCCCAGTAATAATAGCCGGGATAGATCACGCGGCGATTGGGGACGCAGCGGCCCCAGTGGTTGGGATGCCAGCCCGGACCGCAGCCCCAGGCGACACGCTCGATAAGCGCCGGCGCCGGCGCAGCCGGTGCGATCGGCATCGCCGAGGCGGCGCTTGCGGCTGCCGTCCCGCCGATGGCGAGCGCTGCCGCGATCGAATATTTCGTCAGACTGTTCATGGGATACTCCCGAAAGTTTCGAGGTTGAAGAGAACCTGCCCGCCGCCGAAGGCGGTCACAGGCCTGTCCCTCTTTTCCTTGAACGGGGCGTGTCCGCTCTTTCCGTCGCTGCCTACGGCGATTTTTTTGCAGGCGCCGGCGGCTGCCTGCCGGCGCGCCGCATCAGGGCGTCCGCCAGCAGTTGGCGGTCTTCCGCCGATCCCGACGCGGCGAATTCGATGATGCGTTGCTCGAGCCGGGTGCGCACGGTGACATCGGCCTTGCGCGCGCGTTCGAGCGCCGCCGCAAGCGCGTTGCTGTCGAGGGTCGGCTGCTGCAGAAGGTTCGCCGCCTCGCGCCGAGCGGCCTGGCCGTCGAGGATTACGTCGCGGGACCCGCGGCGCACCTCGCGCAGCGCCTGACGGAAGACCTTGCGGTCGGCGGCCGGCAGCCTGCCGCCGGCCGATTCCAGCGAAAAGCCCGGATTGGACTTGCCGATCAGCCAACCCGTCCCGCCGGCGAGCGCGCCGATCAGAAAGACGTTGAGTACCAGCGATGCCGCGACAAGACGGGGGCTCATAGGTCCTCCTCGGCCTGGTCGGCGTCGGGACCGGCATCGCCGAACGACGTCGCATTGGCATCCATCACATAGTGGTCGGAGGGAGCGTCCGGGGCAACGACGGTCACCAGCGCCAGCCCAGCCACGGCGCCGGCCAGGCCGGCACCGGCAAGCCCGAAGCCCAGCCACCAGAACCGGCGGTGGCGGCCCTGCCTGACCTCGGTCGCGGCGCGGGCGACAATGGCTCGATGGAGCGCCGGGCGGGGTGCTTCGACGCGATGCCGGTCGAGCATGGCGTCGAGCCTGCCGGCGCGCGCCAGGATGGCCTGGCCCTCCTCGGTATCGGCAAACAACATGGCGGCGGCCTGCTCGGCGGGCGACCAGCGGTGCAATGCGCCGCCATAGGCGTCCGCCAGTGCGGCGAAGCGCCTGGCATCCATCGGCCCGTTTGCGGTCTTCTCAGCCATCTCGTTCCCCCTTCCACCGTTTTGACGTGGCCCCCCACGCCGCAGTCCTCAAAATTCGCAGTCCCTTCGAAGTCTCAGTCATCGCCATCTCCCGCGAGCATGGCCTGCAGAGCGCGCCGGCCGCGCGCGAGCAGGCTTTCCAGCGCGTCGACGCTGACCTGCATGGCGCCGGCGGCCTCGATGTTTGACAGCTCCTGATAATACACCAGCACGATCGCCTCGCGCTGGCGCGGCGCGATACGCTGCAGCGCCTGGCTGACCCTGCGCTCTTCGTCGCCCGGCATTGCATCTGGAAGCGGCGCTTCATCGGCCACCTCCGGCAGCTCGTCCGTCGTCCATTCGCGCCGGCGCCGCAACCGGTCGTAGCAGAGATTGAGCGCGACGCGGTGGATCCAGGTGTCGAAGCGCGCCTGCCCCTGGCGCCAGCCCGAGGCGTGGCGCCAGATGCGCACGAAGGTTTCCTGGGCGACGTCCTCCGCCTCCGCCGCGTCGCCGAGCATCCGGGCGGCCAGGGCCAGGATGCGCGGCAGCTTGCGCGCCACCATCGCCTGCACGGCGCCGGGGTCGCCGGCGCCGATGCGGCGTACCAATTCCTCGTCCGGATCGGCGCCCATCAACCCGGGCGCTCGCGGCTGTCATTATGCGGCATAGCCTCTTGGTCATTGCTCCTGATTGGGAGCGGATTTGTGGCCCGGCCTCTCGTCGGCGCTAAGCACGCCGTCGCCGTTCTTGTCGAGCTTGGCGAAGCGCTTGGCGAGGAAGGCGTCGAGCTCGCCCTTGTCGACGAAGCCGTCCTTGTTGGTGTCGATGCGCGCGAAGGATTTGGCCGGATCGCCCTTGGCCTTGCGGGCGGTCTGGAAAGCGGTCCATTCGGCGAGGCTGACCTTGCCGTCATTGTCGGTGTCGGCCCGCATGAATGCCTTTTCCCGGCGTGCTTCGAACTTTTCCAGGGTGAGGCTGGACTTGTCCGTGGCGGCAGCCGAGCTGCTCGGTGCCGTCTGGGCCGGGGCAGGGGGCGGCGTCGTTGTCTGGACGACCGCGGCCGCGGTCTGCAGGCCAAGGGCAACGACGAATATCGTTTGGCGGATCATGCTCTCGTCTCCGGTGGGGCGCGGCCATTGGCGGCCACGCTTCAGCCGTTAAACGCGAGGCAAAGCAAAATCCGTCGGTCTTTTTTCGACCGGACAAAAAGTCCCCGGGATCCGGCCTGACCGGACCGGATCGTCCCTGAAGGATCGAAAGCGACGACTATCTCGGGTGGTCGACGGCCACCAACTGGTCCGGCTTGAAGCCGGCATGCTGCGGGGTCCAGACGTCGCCTTCGCGGTTGAACCAGTGGCACAGATATGTGCCTGAGGCCGCGCCGTCGCTGATTGTCATTTCCGGGCCTCCGGATTTCAGCCTGACGACGTCTCCGGTCTTGAAACTGTTGGGCATTTCGACCTCCCATGCTGACAAGGCGAGTTTCCCACCAACATCGATTCCCGACAATGGCCGAGATGCGCCGATGACGTGGTGCAGGCGGGAAGGCGTGGAAAACTGGTGCCGCTAGCGTGATCCGCGAGGCAGCACTGTCATATCAAGGCTTTTGAGCTCCACTGATTGGCTGCCTTCTCCGCCCGGGAGGACGATCATGGACCTTTCTTCCGACAATTTGCGGCAGGGCGCACAGGTGGAAGCCCGGCTCGCTTTTTGTGGTTAGGATTTGAGGTCAGCAAGCCGGGCTATGCGCCGACCGATGGGCGGGGGGCTTGGGGTTATCAGCCGGCGCGATCGCGAGACTGTCTGATTTGCCTGCCAGCCCACAATCGACCGAGGTCCGTCCTGCCAAACGCATTGGTCCGAAAGGACCAAAGATATAGCCCCTTATTCCGTTGGGGCAGCTTGCCCGCCGGTGATCTTTGTTACCTGCCCCCATTGCCCACGGTTAACGAGCAGACCGCTCACCGCCCGGCCTCCGTTAACAGTTTGGTTCTCGCGGAGAATCTTGGTGCCGCTTGCGTGACTCGAACACGCGACCCCATCATTACGAATGATGTGCTCTACCAACTGAGCTAAAGCGGCCCGGGAAGCGTCAGGCTTCCAGAATGGGCTGGGTGATAGACTCAACCGCTCGCTAATTCAAGATGGGCAGCGGTGAATTCCAGCCTCGTTGGCGGCAATTCCGATCTAGGGTTACCGCGCAACGGGCGCAGGCGCGGCCCGTGGCGGCGTGCGGGCCGCACGTCCTTCGCACCTGGCTGGCCGGCGCGACCGCGCCGGTGGTGACGAAAAATGTTGATTCTTAAACAAAAAATGCCGAAATGGCTTTGGCCGGCAAGGCAGCCGCTCGCCGTTGATCGATTGGTCGCCTGCGGCTGACGATCAGACAACCGTGAGCGAACGCGCAGAGGGAGCTCGCTTGGACCCCATCGAGAAAGCGATCCGCAATGCCTTCGAGAAAGGCAATGCCGAGGACCGGGCGTTCCGCGAGAAGGTCTATCGATCGGCCTTTGCCGCGCTCGACCGTGTCCTGCAGGCCAATCCGAACGTCACGGTCGAGGCCGCCATCAGCCGCCGCAAGGCGGTGCAGGCCAAGATCACCGAGATCGAATCGGAGTTCCTGCCGGCCGTGCCCGATGTGACGCTGCCGCCGGAAAACGTCGCCTCGGCCGGCAATGGCGCGCCGGATCCCCGCGTCGAAGCGCCGGCCGTGTCGGCCGCGCCGTCGGTCGACGCGCCGCTGCCGCCATCGCAATCCGCGCCCTCGCCCTCGATCACCGTCGACGGCCCGGTGCAGCCCGATGCTTCGGACCAGCCGCGCTCACGCGTGCTGCCGCGCGTGCCCGACATCATGCCGGACGAGACGGCGCTTCCCGACGCGCCGTCGCTCGACGATTCGCCGGGCGCTCCCGTCGGCAACGGCGCTGAGGTCGCGCCCGACCGCGACGAGCGGCGCATCAGGGGGCGGCGCCTGCCGCTGACCGCGATCTTCGTCGTCGCGACGCTGCTCGCGGCCGCCGGCATCGGCCTCTATTTCGCCAAGCAGACCGGCGTCTTCAAGACGGCGGCCGAGCTCGACACCGGCCCGCCGGAACCGACGCCGACGCTGGACGACGAGGATTCCACGCCGCCGGCCGAACCCGGCTCGCCGCAGAAGCCGGGCGAGGCCGACCAGTCGAAGAACTGGATCAACGTCTTCTCGCCGGCCGATCCGACCCGTGTCAGCACGCCGTCCGACGCCGCCGCCGAGGTGATGAAGGACGACACCGGCCAGTTCCTGCGCATCCGCTCGGGCGCGTCGGGTTCGGCCATCGCCTTCGATGTCGGCCAGGGCGTGCTGGAGAAGCTTGCCGGCAAGCACGCTATGTTCGACATCGTCGCCCGCTCGGAAGAAGGCAAGGAGACGCAGATATCGGTCGATTGCAATTTCGGCGATTTCGGCGATTGCGGCCGCAAGCGCTACGCCGTCGGCCACGAGCGCAACGAATATCTGTTCGACGTGCAGTTCCCGGACAAGCATCCGGGCGCGGCCGGCACCATCGCGGTCAACTCCGACTTCGACCAGAAGGGCAAGTCCGTCGATATCTACGAGATCCGCGTTTCGATCGCGGAGTGATCGCGCCGCTCTGTCTGCAGGCGCCGGCGCGCCGGCGAGGGGTCGTCCCTAGCCGTCCAGCAGCGCCTGCAGCGTTTCGATGCGATCGGCTTCCGCGGCCGGCTTGTCCCAGCGCAACCGCGAGATGCGGGGAAAGCGCATCGCGACGCCCGATTTGTGGCGGGTCGAGCGGTTGAGGCCTTCGAACGCCACCTCCAGCACCAGGCCGTTCCCGCGGTCGGCGCGCACCGAGCGCACCGGCCCGAAACGCTCGATCGTGTTGTCGCGCACATATTTGTCGATCTCTCTCAACTCCTCGTCGGTGAAGCCGAAATAGGCTTTGCCGACCGGCACCAGCTCTTCCGAACCCTCGGGGCCGGACCAGACGCCGAACGTGTAGTCGGAATAGAAGCTGGAGCGCTTGCCGTGGCCGCGCTGCGCATACATCAGCACCGCGTCGATGGTGTGCGGATCGCGCTTCCATTTGAACCAGGGGCCCTTCGGCCGGCCTGCAAGGTAGGGCGAATCCCAGCGCTTCAGCATCACCCCTTCGATGATCGGATGCGGCGGCGCCTGGCGCAGCCGCTCCAGCGTCTCCCAGTCGGAGAACGCGACAAAGGGCGAGAGATCGAAGCGGCTGGGATCGAGCGTCCCGACGAAGGCTTCGAGGCGCTTGCGGCGCTCGCCGAAGGGCAGCGCGCGCAGATCCTCGCCGTCGATCTGCAGCGCGTCGTAGCAGCGCATGAAGGCCGGATATTGCTGCTGGATCTTCGGCGAGACGCTCTTGCGGTTCAGCCGCTGCTGCAGGTCGGAAAAGGTTCCGGTCGCCTCGCGCGGGTCGCCGACCAGCAGCTCGCCGTCCAGCGCCGCTTCGAAATTCATGGCCGCGGCGAGGTCCGGGAAGGCGCCGGACACGTCATCGCTGGTGCGCGAATAGAGCCTGCGCACGCCGCCTTCGCACACTGCCTGCACGCGGATGCCGTCCCACTTCCATTCCGCCGCATAATCGGCCGGATCGAGTTTTTCGAGGTCGTTGTCGCCAACGGCATTGGAAAGCATCGCCGGCCGGAACAGCGCGAGTGCGGCGCTCCTCGGCTTTTCCGCCCGGCCCTCCAGCCAGGCGAACAGCTCGGTGTAGGGCGGCGCCAGACCGTGCCAGAGCTCCTCGATCTCGGCTACGTCGACTTGGCCGAGGTCGGCCAGCGCCTGCTTGGCGAGCCGCGCCGACACGCCGATGCGCAGGCCGCCAGTGACCAGCTTGATGATGGCGAAGCGCGCCGAGATGCTGGCGTCGTCGAGCAGCCGTGACAGCACCTTCGGCCCGTCGGAACGGCTCGCCGCCTGCAGCCTGCCGACCACCTCGGCAAGCGTCGGCACATGATTGGGGATATGCCCTTGCGGTTGCGGCCAGACCAACGACACGGTCTCGGCGAGGTCGCCGACATAGTCGTAGGAATAGCCAAACAGCACCGGGTCCATGCGCTCGACCACCAGCGCGCGCAGCATCGCCGGCTTCACCGCCGCGATGTTGAGATCGCCCGTGATCGCCGCCAGCGCCAGCCCGCGATCGGGGTCCTCGACGCTGCGGAAATAATCGGTGAGCAGCGTCAGCTTGCCGTTGCGCGACGGCATCAGCACCAGACGGTCGAGGAGCTCGGCGAAGCGGTTCATGGGGATGTGCGCCCCGCCAATGGCGAAAGCCGGCGCGAGGCACCCCCCTCTGGCCTGCCGGCCATCTCCCCCGCACGGGGGGAGATTGGCAGTTTCGGCCCTGCCGCACATCCTGCAATGTCGATGATTGGCGAAAGCCGTCGCGACATCCGATCTCCCCCCTTGCGGGGGAGATGGCCGGCAGGCCAGAGGGGGGTGTGAAGGATCGCGGCGTTGCCAATTCCCGCAT
>NZ_VFTM01000065.1:0-9274 GCF_006439555.1 Mesorhizobium sp. B3-1-6
AAATTGACGAACTCCTGCCCTGGGCCTACGTCGCCGCTCCCGAGTTTAAGGCCGTGGCCTGAGAACACCGCTTACGAAAGAGCTGCGCGAGGTAATTGGGAATGTCATGATCGACGAGGTTCGCAGTGAGAAACGTGGAAGCCGAGAATTCATGCAGGCCTAGCTCTCGCCTACGGACCGGTGAGATGCGGGTTGTGTGGCAGGATATTAGGGCGGCGGCAACTCGGCCTCAGACTATAACCGCGCCTCGTCCAAAAGTTTCGCGAGAAGGCTCACGAAGGCGATGAACTCCAAGGCGCGTTCGGCATCATCGTTGATGAAGCCGTGCGCGCGTGGGTTTCGCAGGCCCGAGACTGCGCCACTGAATAGCTGCATAAAGCCCTTCTGTTCGTCCTTGTCACTCTGGTCGTGAAGCCCGTTGAACTTCAACACTGGATTAGACGGGCTGAATGTCCGCTCCATCAACGTCGTGCCGTCGAACTCAAGTCCGCTTCGGAAACGCACCAAGCCATTGAGTGCCTTTACCGCGGCCTCAACAGCGTTAGCATAGTGGCCGTCTCGGTAGAGCTTGTTCGCTACGCGAGCGATTTCCGGATGAAGATCGAGACCTCCGTAGGCACGAACAGTCCTTTCGATACTATTCTCGCCTTGATCGCCTATCCGTTCTTCAAAAATTTCCATAATCGAATTCAGCGTGGCGATGCATCTCCGAACATTACCGTCTACCACATCGATATTTCCCCTAAGGGAAGTGTCCATCCCCGAGAAGTAAATTGAAAATGAAGGTTGAAATGTCTCGACGCTATGTTCCGAATATTCGAGCGTGTCTGATCCAAAAACGTCTCGGAGCGTCGAATTAAGCTTGGTTGAAAGGGCATCAAGGACATTGCCTCCGTCCTTTTCCGTCAAGCCGGAAACGTTCAGCGAAGTCAGCTCATCAAGTCGCTTTTTCAGCTTCGGAAGAGCTGCACGGATCTGGGCATCTGATAGGTTAGCTGAACGTAAAGTTGGTTCCGGCCGACGAGCCATCCTATTCCCTTTTAAAATCGTAGTGGACGTAAGAACTGTCTGACAAACAAAGCTAGCGCGATTTTTTCGAAGCCTTCTTTACCGGCTTCGTACTCGGCTTCCGCCCAAGGCCCGACGCCTTAGCCAGCGCTGATCTCTGAGCGGCGTAGTTCGGCGCCACCATCGGATAATCGGCCTTCAATCCCCATTTGACGCGGTATTCGTCCGGCGTCAGACCATGATCGGTCGCCAGGTGCCGCTTCAGCGATTTGAATTTCTTCCCATCCTCGAGGCAGATGAGATAGTCGGGAAATACCGAGCGCTTGGGATTGACCGCAGGATCCTGTTTGGGCTGTTCGGCCGATACTGGATGGCCGACGCCAGACAGGGACGAATGTACTGAGGCAATCAAGTCCGGAAGACCGGCGGCGGGGAGGGGGTTGTTGCTAACGTATGCAGAGACGATGTCTGCGGTGAGGCTGATCATCTCGTTGTCGGATTCTGTTCGGTCGATCACCTTCTAACTCCCTGCTGCACTTCGTTCGTATAAGGAATATCAGCCAAAACAAGAATAACACACTATCAAGATGGATTCTGGCGGGCGCCTCAGTCAGCGTACGCCCCAAATTGCGGCCATGACGACTAGCATTGTGCCAATCCAATAGAGGCCCCGGAACCACCACGCGTTCACTCGTTCCGTAAGGCTGGCGCCGCTCCAAGTTTGTATTTCCCACCCTTTTAATGCAAGTGTCGCCCAAAGAAGGATTGCGGTTCCTAAGGAAGCAGCAGTCGCCAGCGCAAACGTTCCGGGTTGGAAAAAATACGTCGTCGCACAGCCAAATATAGCTCCGACAAAGGTAGCAGAAATTCCCCAAGCAAACGAATACGCGAAAGCTCGTCTAACGGACCAAATGCCAGCTGGCTTCGATGGTACTTTGTCGGAATTGCGGATGACATTGTCTTGCCGCTCAAGCTCTTCGAAGCGGGCAGGGGCAAAAATAGCTAGCCACGACAACTTAACAATGCGCCAAGGGGATGCCGGCGTTGGTGTGGTTGATGCCAATGCTTCTCATCCTATTCGCAAGGTCGGCGATATTGTATGCGGAACGTCAGCGAAATCTCTCTAAATCCGTCCGCTGATCCGTTCTTTCTACCATTTGCGACTGCCAATCAAGCGGGGCCTGGCCCTCACTGCCCGCCGCCTCTAATCTCGCCTGGCCAAGCGCACACCAGGGCCTCCGCCGTTTTCTGCTATGAATTCGATTCCTGCCGCCTCAAAGGCGGTACGAACCGCTTGAAGCGTTTTGGGTTTGAGGCGGTCGCCTTGTTCCAGACGTGTAATCGTTTGCGTGGCAACCTTCGCTGCTTCGGCCAATTCACGCACTCCCCAGCCAAGCGCCGCCCTCGCCATCCTGCACTGGACAGAATGTATTTCATCACAGGGTGATGATTTATGTTGCCCGTCCACGTTCCGACCTGTAGTCTATTAACGCACAAAAGACGGCCGGGAAGGTGCTCGAACACCCACTCCGGCCTGACCACAACCTAAGCTTCAGGGAGCTCGGATCATGGCTGATTCCGACAATAGCACGACTTTGTCTTTCGTCACTCGGCGGCGCTTGCTGGCGGGCACGGCGACGGCCGTGCTGGCATGGCCGTTCCAGGTAAAGTCGCGGGCCGCCGAAGTGAGGGGCGGTAGCGGCGCCCCCGATCCGGCGCTGGTTTTGTGTGAGAACTGGGAGGATTACCACGAAGAAACACTGGCGCTGTGCCGCGAGCAGCAAAGGCTGGAGACACATCTCGCTAGGACGGTCGGCTTTCCCTGCGCCAAGGTACGGCTTGCCGATGGTACGGAATTAACGCTCCATTCCATGGAAGGCCTGAACGATGCCTACTCTCCCGAAATTGAATTCGAATGGGGCAGGGCGGTTGCCGAATTCGGGGCACACCAGGCGCGTTGGGATGCTGCCGATGCTGAGATCGGCTATTCGAGAGTCGACGAACTGATAAGGCAATCCGAAACAGCGGAAGGCGTACTTCTTGATAAACTACCGCAGACAGCGGCTACCTCCATCGAGGGCATTTTGGCTAAGCTCCTCGTTATCCTGCATGACGGCGAGCATTGGGAGCGTCCCGACGATTTCCCCTGGCCGCATATCCGCTCGGTGCTGGATGACCTCGTCCGCCACCATAAATATCGGGCCGGCGATCATCGCCAGACTGATCGGGCAGCCGCTAATTGATGACCCTTATATGGGTGGTGAGGAAGCAGTCTGCTTCGAAGAAGGCCGGATCGGTGGCCGCCCGTCACGGCCGCGGCCACTTCGCTGGGACGCTTGATGTGCAAGCCCGAAGGGCGACCACGATCCGGCGCGGGCTCGGAAAACAGAGCGGCCAGGTGTGTGCGGTTCGCTCCAAAATTGCCTTGCCTGGGTAACCCATCTTGATGGGCGCGAGGCAGACTATCGTTTCCTGGTTTGGCGCGTTCGCTCGCCTCGGCGGCGCTCCTAATGGACATGGGCTCAAGCCATAGCCCCCGCCGTAACCGCTGCGTCTCGATGAAGACCAGGTTTCCGCACAGTTGCATCACCCTGATCACAACTTGTCGCCCTCGTCTTGCGGACGCCACGAAACGGGATTGGTGATCCAGCGATTGATGTCGGATTCATGCCAGCCTGCACCGTGGACACTGATTTGGATCTGGCGCGGGAAGGTGCCTTCGGCGATCTTGCGATAGATCGTAGACCGGGACAGACCGGTCCGGGACAGGACGGTTTTCAGGCGGATGATCCGGTCTGGTTCAGGCATGGTCGCACTGCCTCTCGCTGGCTGGTTCTGATTGCTCCTGATCCAGAGACGACAGACACTTACGGGCGCAAGAGGGTTTTACGGGTCGTCTTGCCCCGGCGTGGAAACGGCGGCGAATCGGACGTATTCAGATTCCAATGCCACGGCCTCTGCCGATGCCGTGGCTGAATGCGAGTTCCGTCGCGAGGCTACGGCCGGAATCGGTATGAATGCCAAGATCGCGTTTGCGATTGGCAAGGAGGGATTCCAGTTGAGGATCGCGTTCGAGGCTTTTGGCCATGTCGGACATAGCCGAGCGGGTTGACTTGTAACTGGACATGTCGCCGGCCTGGTATTGGTCCTGGCTTGTCCGGTGGAGCCTCTGCCAGCGTTCAACGAAAAGCTCGGCCCGGCGGCTTGGATCAGTGTCAAGTCCGGTGCGAATGTCCGTCTCAAGCTGGAGAGCAAGCACGATCCGGTTGACCCGGCCGACCCCCGCTTCACGAACCAGCTCGGGATTCTTGACATAGGCCGCTTCGGCATCGCGCCAGCCATGCGGCCGAACCTTCTCGAAAGCGCTGCGGGCATCTCTCAGTTCGCGCATCTGCTCGGGACTGCCATGCCCATCCGCGTTTCCAGTGCTAAGGATCGCATCGATCGCGCGCGCGTGACGAACAAGTGCCTTCGTGCGAGCGCTCCGCAACGCCGCTTCCTGGTCCGCCGACGCATCCGTTTCGCGCGACAATCGCCTTGCGGAGGCTTCTCTTTCAGGCGCACAGCCGGCGTCTCCAATTTGCGAGCCACCATCTTCCCTTCCCGGCCTGTGCTCTCGTTCCCGGCCGGGCTCGGCGTCTCCGGGCGAGCGCAACCCGTCTAACAGCCCGCCGATCCTGTCGCGCAGCTTCTCCGGAACGATACGGCGCACGATCTCGACCACACGCTCGCGGAACGTGATGCCACGCCGCTCCGCATAAGACTGCGCCGGATCGGCTTGCTCATAGTCAGTAGCCATGTCCTTGGCGCGGTCACGTGACAGCGTAAGGACGAGCCGGTCCCGCGTTGCAAAGTCATCTCCCCCGAAATGCAGCTCCATGCCGTCGCGGTGTCGTGACAGCGAGACATAGCTGCCATGCGCATCCATGCCCGGCGTCGCGAGCACATGCGTGCGATCGACCGTCATGCCCTGAGCCTTATGAATGGTCGCGGCATAGCCGTGGTCAATGTGGGCATAGTCTTTCAGATCGAAGCGCACCGACCTGCCGTCGTCGGTGCGCACGGCCATGCTCTGTGTGCTGACCTCTTCGATCACACCAAGCGTGCCGTTCTTGACGCCGAGCGAGCGCTCGTTGCATAGGAACATGACGCGGTCGCCGCTTGCGAAGTTCCGTGCACCGCGTTCCACATCCACCTGAACATCGTCGCCGAGATCGCCGGCAGCGCGCATGCGCTCACGCGCCGCCTGGTTGAGCGCGCGCACTTCATCGTTCGTGTGGGTGAGAATGATCCGGCTTGTCTCTGGCTCTGCCTGCCTGTCGCGGTCCCAGCGCTCGACCAGATCGCTGCGCGCCTCGTCGCGCGAAGCAGCCTGGTGCACCATGCCTTGTGCGTCATAGACGTCGATCGCAGCGCCGATCCTGCCGGTTGCAAGATCGCGCGTGGCGTCGCGCTGCCAGTCCTCGCGCTGCCGGCGCACTTGACCTATTTCGACGCCGCCATGACGCTCATGAACCGAACGGAACGCAGCGCCGGCTTCGATCGCCTGCAACTGCTGCGGATCACCAACCAGGACGACCTTTGCGCCAATCTCGGCCGCATGGGAGAGCACGCGCTCCAACTGGCGCGTGCCGACCATGCCCGCTTCATCGATCACCAGGACATCGCGCGCGGTGAGCAGATCGCGGCCCTGTCCCCAGCCATGTTCCATGCTGGCGATGGTGCGAGACGAAATCCCCGACCCACTTTCGAGATTCTCGGCCGCAATCCCGGAAAGTGCCGCGCCTCGAACCTCATAACCCGCGGCTGCCCATGCCTGGCGCGCAACGCCGAGCATGGCGCTCTTGCCGGTTCCGGCAAAGCCAACGACCACGCCAAGACCGCGGCCATCCGTGATGTGATCCAGTGCATCGGTCTGCTCGCCTGAAAGGACAAGCCCGCGTTGCGCTGCCCGCGCCACAGCTGCCTCGCGGTGTGCGTCACGCACTGCATGACGCTCCTGGCCAGCCATGCGCTCCGCCGCGCGATGCAGGCGCTGTTCGGTCTCGATCATCTGCCGCGTGGTGAAGCGATCGTCTCCGCGCCCGTCCTTTCCGAGTTCGACCAGATCAGGCGCGCTGCCGATGGCTGCCATGACCGCGTTGAACTGCTCCATGCCGTCGCTGTGGCGATGCGAGAACTTCGCAATGTCCTTTCGGGAAAAGGTCGATTGCTGATGCGTGATGGCATCCAGCGCCACGGATGGATCGGCAATGATGTGCGCCCCATTATTGCGCGCGATCTCGCGATGCAGTTCGGCGCGATCTGCTTCAATGCCGACAGCGTCAGGGCCGGTGCCCTCAATGCGTTGAGCTGGGGCACCAATCTGCGTTTGCGGCTCAAGCGCAATGCCCTGCGCTTCCAGACTGCGATGATCGATGCGGGCGTCAATGTCGAGTTCGGCAAGCCGCTCATTGGCAAACTCCGCCCATCGCTCGCGCCAGCGCGCGACCATCTCGGTGCTGTTCCAGTCTCGCACTTTCGGACCAAAACCGCTTTTATCCACGGACCGCATGGTGAGCATGACATGGGCGTGCGGCTTGGGACTGCCATCCTCTGCCCTGTCCCAATGCACATTGAGATCGGCGACCATGCCTCGGCTGACAAACTCGGCCTGCACAAAGTCGCGCGCCAGTTCGATGCCTTGCGTCTGGTTCAGTTCGCGCGGCAGGGCAAACTCCACCTCGCGCGCCAGCTGTGCATCCTTGCGGACCTCGAAGGCTTCAACATCGTTCCACAGCCGTTCGCGGTCGAGCCAGGCTTCCGGCGCATTCTCCGGCAGCAGAACTTCGGAATGGACCACACCGCGCTTGGCGGAGAAGTCATGCGTGCGATCGATCCGCTCGTCACGCAGCCGCGAGGCCGAGCGGTAGGCGGCCGACGCCACGGCACTGCTCCCAGCCTTGCGGCCAATGACCTTGACGTGAAGATGATAGATCGCCATCGCAACAGGATCATTTGCACGTCAAAGCGTACGTCGGCACGACGCATAAGCGCGCCCTCCCTCGAAAAAATCTCGGCAGCGACCTGCCCGTCCCGGGCCGTCCCGGCAACCTTACAGCATTGTGCCGGATGCTCAACTATCATCACTGCGTCAACAGCTTACGGAGACCATGATGCGCAAGCCACGAGACTTTGACGCGGAACTGAAGGTGCTCGAAGACAAGGCGCGGGAGCTCAAGAACCGCAAGGTGCAGCAGCTTGGTGAACTGGTCATCGCCACCGGGGCCGATGCGCTCAGTGCTGAGGAATTGGCGGGCGCGCTGATGGTGCTGGGCGAAACAAAAGATACCGGAAAGAGGGAGGCGTGGGCCAAACGGGGGGCCACGTTCTTTCAAAGACGGTTGCGGCGATCTGCACCGGCAACTGACCGCGACGCTGACGGGGCTCCAGCACAATCGTACAGAACGCAACCGGCATCAGGCGACACGAGCGAGGCATGACATGCGCTCCTGGCAGGTCGAGCGCCGTAAGCGAACGCGGCATCTGATCGAACTGGGCGGCCTCGTCATCAAGGCAGGGATTGTCGACCTAACCGGCGATGATCGCGCCACCATCCTCGGGGCTCTGCTTTGGATGGCCGAGAAGCTCAAAAGCGCTGAGGGTGAGCAATCACGCGAGCTATGGGCGGCAAAGGGGAAGCAGGCGTTCGAGGCGTATGCGAACTATCAGAGGCTGAACACGCTGCGTTCCGCTTGTGAACGCTAAAATGCTCAGACAAATGACTACTCCCCGTTCTAGCGCATCACAGATACAAGCGTGCCGAAAGGCATCACGCAATGTTGAGAATCTATGAGCGACCGGCGCGGCCATTGACCTCGGTCATGTGAAGGCTAGACGGACAAGACGCACCGAACTTCGGCGATTGAGGCTCCTTTCCCGCTTGCTGAAAGCAAACTTCGCCGTCGGCGAAATTGAGATCTGCGGCTGGTCGAATCGAGATTTTGCGACGTCGTGAGACAAAGGCTTAGCGATGGTGCGACTAAACGGGCCTTCGCTTGCCGTGATCAGGATAATGGGCAGAGAGTCTGATGCCGGCATGCTCATCGCTTCGGGGCTAGAGAGCCCCCTCAACTGATGGCCTCTCCAGCTTAGGGGATGAGGGGGGATACCTCCACTACAGCACTGTTACCGAAATCGTTTGCCGGCAGAATTCGTCTCGTTTCAGCCGTGCTACGAGGTTCGTGTTAGGCGCCGCACCGAGCGCCGCAGTGAGCATCTGGCCCCGAATTCTATAGGCGTCTTGCCAGGTCGGGCCTTGGGAAAAGGTGTGCTAGCACTGCCACGCTGAGTTGGTGCACGGCAATCTGTGGCGCTTCAGCGTGAGTCTGTGCGGCAGATTCTCGTATGGACACAGTTCTTCAGACCCTTTTCGCACCCCGGATCCTGCTAGGCCGACGTTCGTCGTAGCGACTTTATTTTTGTAATCTCCTTGAGTCGGGCGATTGTTTATGACAAACTTAAATGCAACTGCTTGGGCTTCTCGAGGGGCGAGTATACATGGGCTGGCCAGAATGTTGGGCTGTCCGAAGTCGGACAGCTCTGCTCTCGATCTTTTGTCTATTCCTATCTTCTATTGATCATTCCGCTTTGGCGGAAGCTTCATCAAAAGCGTTTTGGGGTGGTCGGTTGAACATTTCCCGCTTTGATTGCACTTCTGCCGGATTTGATGAAATTTTCATCGCAGGGCGGGTGGACATTGTCGCTGGTGCGAATGATCAGGACATCATAATATCATGTCCTATCATTAGATTTGGTGAGCGCGCATCAATTTTTACGAACGCTAACTTGGCGATTGTTGCGTCCAAGAAGTTGGCTGGGAAAGCCACGCTTGTCGCTGACGCCCATCCCGCTAGTGTTGAAGCTTTCTCATTTGCCGCCAGTCAGCCCGGCGCAAACGGCGCTAGTGCATACAAGGTTGCAGTAGTCGTAGGTGGGGTGGATCCTGACACAAGTATTGAAGTCGATGCTCGTGGCGAGGACGGAAGAAGCGGTGTCCCGGGCGCTCCTGGCAAACCTGGTCGCGACGGCAAGAATGGACGCGCCGGCAGGAATGGGAAGGATGGAAACGTCTTCATTAAGCCAACGCTTGGCTTTCCCGGTCAGATTGGCGGCAACGCCTCGAACGGAAAGCAGGGCTCTATGGGCGGGAAGGGCGGTGATGGCGGCAATGGCGGCACCGTTTATGTCCTGCTTCTGGATTCAGACGCTGCGGCCAGTACATCGA
>NZ_VFTM01000066.1:0-8920 GCF_006439555.1 Mesorhizobium sp. B3-1-6
GCCAACTTCATGGGCTTCGTCAAACTCGCCGCTATCGCCATCTGGCTCAAATAGTTAAATCGTCACCACCGCCTAGCAGGCTTTGGAAAAAGGATCGGAGATACCTGTTTTGAATCTGGTTTGTACTCGGTCTGACTCTGATACGTTCCGTGAACGAAACAGTCTTTCAACAGCCTACTAGGCGCGCGGCGAACTGTTTGCCGCAAGGCGGTCCAGGATAACCAAGCAATTCAGTCTTCGCGCTTCGATGGCCGACGGGTCGTCGCATTCGACGATGGCGCGCTCGAACCGGTCAAGCGCGTCGAGCGCGGCAAGCATGTCGCCTGAGGGATCGCCCAGCGAAAACAGGATGCGCCGCGCCCTGACGCCGTTGGCCGCGTCCACCGAGGACTGGGCGGCTACGCCACGGCGCAACGCGCCGAGGGCGGCCAGATGGTCGCGCCATGGTAATGGCGCGACATCATCTGTTGCGGGCAACATGCCTCAGGCCTTGGCCTTGCGCTTGCCCTTGCCCGCGTCGCCGCCGGCTGGCTTGCGGCCGAGGCCGGAGGATTTGGCCAACGCCGAGCGGGTCGCCGAATAGCTGGGCGCCACCATCGGATAGTCGGCTGGCAGACCCCATTTCGCGCGGTATTCGTCCGGCGTCAGACCATGGTCGGTCGCGAGGTGGCGCTTCAACGACTTGAACTTCTTTCCATCCTCCAGGCACACGATGTAGTCGGGGAAAACCGAGCGCTTCGGGTTGACGGCGGGCGTCAGAGCCACCGCCTCCTTGACAACGCTGCCGCTGGCGAGCTTGCGAACCGAGGCGCTGACGCTGGCGATCAGATCAGGCAGGCCAGAGGCGGGGAGCGGATTGTTGCCGACATAGGCCGAGACAATGTCGGCGGTCAGCTCGATTGCGGTCTTGTCGTCGATGTTGGACAATTTTTTCACCTTCTGCTGGCCCTCAAATCGCCAGCTCTTTTTTAAGACTTTCGTCGGTGTATCGAATTGGACCTGTCCCCCAACGGACCGTCCATAGTCAGTAAATCTACGAAACTCAATACCGGGCGATGTTTCTACGCGAACTGGAAACGCGCAAGTTAGGAATTCTAATAGCTATAGCCAGCGTTTTATAGCTCGGGCGGTCCGCCTGGATGCGCAAAAGGCGCTATAGCACTTCGATTCGCCGTGAAAGTTGCTGAAAAATCAAAGTTCAGGGCAAGTTCCGGCACGGCCGCGATAATCTGCCGTCGGATAATCGAACATGCGCGATTCGGCGGCCCCATGGCAAATCGGTCATTTGGCGGCGACACCGCGCCTGAGTTCCGCGGGCGGCTTGTCCGCGAGGATCTCCAGCACGCGCTTCCAGCGCGCGCAGCGGCCGAAATCCTTCTGCTCGATGGCCTTTTCGGCCTTCATGGCCGCATAGAGCGGCGCCTCCGCACCAAACTCCCTGACCAGCCAGTACGCCTCCTGCCTGGCGCGGCGTTCGTCATCGTCAACGGCCGTCTTGGACATCGTTCCGGGTCTCCGTACCTTCGACGCCGACCGCAAGGCAGCTGCCGATGACGAGGACGGCGCCGGCAACCGCCGTCATCGACAGGCTTTCGCCCGAGAGCGTCAGCAGAAATGTGGAAGCAATCGGCGTCAGATAGGCGACGACCGCTATCCTGCCGCCATGATCGAGCTTCGCCGCGCGCGACCAGAAATAATAGCCGAGCCCCATCGGGCCGGCACCGAGATAGAGGCCGAGCAGAAGGTGAGCGCCGGTCGGGCGCACGACGCCGTCATGCAGGCACCAGGCAAAGGTGAGCGCGACGCCGATCAGCGCCGAGGGCAACAGCAGGCGCTCCGGCGACACGGCAAGGCGGCCGACGGCGAGCGAGTAAAAGGCCATGCAGAGCGCCGAGCCGAAAGCGGCGAGGTAGCCGACGAGGCTGCCGCCTTGAAACCAGGTCTGCGCGCGGCCGCCCGAAATGACCAGCGCCACGCCGACGAAGCCGAGCGCCGCCGCCAGCCCGAGCAGCAGCGGACGGCGCGGACGGCCAAGCAGGATAACCGCCGCGGCGGTCATCAGCGGCCAAGTGTAGGCGACGAGGTTTGCCTCGATAACCGGCATCGAGGCGAAGCCGATATATTGCAGCACCATCGTGCCGACCAGGCCCACGAAGCCGACAAGGTAAGCGGCAAGCGCGGATCCACCTTCCCCGACAAGGGGGAAAGGAGGAGTGCTCGTCAGCCGGATCAGCGCGAAGACCATGGCCGCGCCGCAAAACTGCAGAAACTGCACTTGCGACACCGGATAGAGGGCAAGCAGCGTCTTGCCGACCAGGGCGTTGGTGGCCCACAGCGCCACGGCGCCGAGGGCGAAGGCCAGCGCCGCCCCGGGGGCGACGCTGGAACGGTTTTGACTTTCCGGCGCGACCGGGCCGAGGCTCAGAGACCTTGACAGCGGCTGACGGTCGACCGGGTCGTGGCTCATTACCACGACTCCCTCGCCGCGCCGGAAACCGCTTCCGACGTCGGCTGCGGCACGGGATGCTCCTCGGCATGGCGGCGGTAGGCGGGCAGCTGGTTGGTCCAGACATCCTCCGCCAGTTCGTTCACCCAGGCACGGTCATGGTCGTTGTCGGCGGCAAGGTAGAACATGCGGTTATCGTCGACATAGGGTTTGATCGCCGAGCGCTGGTTGAGCACCAGCGTGACGCGCTCGCCGAGCTGTATCGGCGCGGTGCGGTGGAGCACGCCAAGGAACTGGCCGAGCGTGGCATAGTTCATCTTGTGGTCGATGCGCATGATCTTGTTGCGCGGCAGATCGCGGCCGGATTCCAGGATCGAGCGGCCGGTCTCGGAATCGTCGCAATAGATCTCAAGATGGCCGCCGATGAGCGGGTCGCTGATCGACAGCGGAATGAGTTCGGTCACCGGAACGCCGTCGCAATGCCATTCGACCGCACCGTCTTTCGGATTCATGAAGGTGACGGTCGAGCCGACGATCGACAGTGGATACGGCTCGAGCTTGGTGCCCATCATGTCGGACAGTCTTTCCAGGCGCAGCTTGTCGTGCAAAAGCTCCTTGATCTCTGGAATAAAGCGGTCGGCGCCGGTGATGAAGGTGAGGTCGAGGTGCTTGTGCACGGCATGGCTGGCCTTCAACTTCAGGGCGGCTTCCTCGATGGCGGCAAGCAGAGCGGGGTCGTAACCGTGACGATACTGGGCGACGCCGAAACCAGACACTTTCCAGGACGTCTCATGACCAATGATGGCCTCGCGACTCATTGCGCAACGCAGTTCGGGAATTGTATGGGCGTTCATTCTACTTTCTCCAAGGTGGGGGCAACACTTGGTTAACAGTCATTTAAACGCCTACCCCTGTAAATTTAGGAATGCTGGTGGTAGCGTAAGCGCAGCTTAAGGACGAACCCCGTGCGTCTGCTCAGTCAGGTCAACCTCAACTCGCTGAAAATCGTGGAGAGCGCCGCGAGGCACAAGAATTTCACGCGTGCCGGCGAAGAGCAGTTCATCACCGCTTCCGCCGTCAGCCAGCGCGTGAAGAGCCTGGAGGATCAGCTTCGCTTCAAGATCTTCGAGCGCGGCGGCAATGCCGTGTCGCTGACGCCGGAGGGTGAGACCTACGTGGCGCGCGTCCGCGAGGCGCTGGAGCGGATCGTGGCGGCCAGCATGGAGGCTACGGGCCAGTCGCAGGCGCATGTGCTGCGGATCTGCGTGCTGCCGACTTTCGCCGCGCGCTGGCTGTTCCCGCGGCTTTCGGCCTTCCAGCGGCAATATCCCGACATCGAAATGCGGGTGTCGACCTCTTACGCCACGCATGAATTCTCAACCTCGGAATACGATCTCGAGATCCGATATGGCGACGGCAACTTCCCCGGCCTCACCTCGGAACTGCTGTTCAAGGAAGACCTGACACCGGTCTGCAGCCGCAAGCTCTTCCACGATGTGCTGGGCGACAAGCCGCTGTCGAAGGTGACGCCGGAAGACCTGCGCTATTTCACGCTGCTTCATTCCGACACCTGCACGCAGAACTGGCAGTCGTGGCTGGGCTTTGCCGGCGCGAGCTTCGTGCTTGGCGAAACCAGGAGCGTCTATTTCGATAGCTGCATGATGTCCTACGAGGCGGCCAATGCCGGAATGGGCTTTGCCGTCGCCAACCGCGCCTACATGGCAAGCGATATCCGCGCCGAACGGCTGGTGGCTCCTTTCGCGGTCCACCACCCCAATACGGCGGGCTGGTATTTCGTCAGCCCGATCAAGGCGCTCGGCGCCCGCAAGGTGGAGCTGTTCAAGCAGTGGCTCATGTCCGAAGCGGCGCTGACGCAGCGCCAGCTGGACATCGAGATCGCCGGCGGACAACAAGCGCGCTCGGCGGTGGCGTGAGGCCCCACGAATGCGCGCTGGAACGAATCCAGCACCGGCCGCGCAAGATATTCCGCGAAAGTGTGGTCGCTGGTGCTGATAAAGGCTTCCACCGGCATCTCGAATGGAGATGCTCGAACCCTTTTAATACTGCGTCGCCATCGGCTTTCGCACACTTGACATCGAGTACCTGTCGATCGACGTACCACAGCCATCTATTATATTGGTTGTTTGCTGGTAGGCGCCGTCAGCATCCGGATGCTTCCGCGGATAGATTAGGGTAACAGCAAATCCACGCGTCCCCGACAGGACAGTCAAAAAGGGACTTGTCATGAACGGATGATCCCATCGCTCGACGGCGCAGCAATCGGGGTTATCTTTTGCGTATTCGCCTGCGGCAGCGGCGCCGGAAATTGCGCGGGGAAAATCCGACTCCCGGGCTTCCAGAATGAGCGCGCTCTCAATCAACGCAGCGTCGGATGCGATCTGGCCCGTTTCACCGCAGTACCCATTCAACTCACCGGAATACCACGACGCCGCTGCCAATACGGCCAATAGAATTGCTGTTGTTGCCAACGCGCCCAATGCAAGCTTCCTAGTCATCCATGCCTCGATATTGAGAATGCGCCGATGCGGGCGGCGATTGCCGGCTACCAATGCTCTTGCATGTCTGTCTCAATGCCCCTGGTCTCCAATATTCGGCCATCCGCATCGATCGCGACTTCGCGGAAGTAATATTCCGGTTTCGGCGTCCTTTCGATGAGATAGCTCATCTGCACGATTGAGACGCCGTCTTCGTAGAGGCGCGCCGGAAACCGCAGCCACTCGTGATTGGAGTGACTGACGATGCAGCAGCCGGGGTTGCTTGACAGCAGTTCCTCGGCGGAGGCGTAGGCGATCGCCCCAAGCTCAACTCTTACCACATCCTCGGCAGCGATCGAGATGAGTTCCCGGTCGCCGAGATGTTGCTGATGGTTATACGCGACCATCCAGATGACCGGCCCAGCGACGGTGAGCGCGGCGAGAGCAAGGGCAGTTGTTGCAACAGTCTTCATAGTTGGCTCCGATCGCGCGTCACCCAAGGCGGCACCAGAGACCCCACAATGGTGGAGTCTTGCAGAATTTCGGGATTTTCCGGTGATTTGCTCGAGGCTGTATAGCCGGCTACCGCGATCGCACCATGACGCAGGGTCGAGACTCAGCTATCTTTGGTCCCGCGGCGGGCCTGATTTTCCCGCTTGGCCGGCGCTATCAGCTTCCTCCCAAGCAGCGCCGGCCTTCTTCGTTTCAGGCTGACGACAATTCAGCCCGCCCTGCCCTATTGCTTCGGCGCTGTACCCTGCTGGTCGCCACCGGTGGTCGATTTCGGCACCGGGTTCTTGTCGACCTGAGGGTTCTGGTTGACTTCAGCGCCCGGCGCCTTGGTGGGTTGCACGCTGTTGTCACAGGCGACGAGCACGAGCCCTGCCGCAAGAGCCAGCAGCACAGGAAGCTTTTTCATGACAAGCTCCTCTCGTTTGTTCCTTGATCTCAAGGGCAACGAAGCGGTGGCGGTTTGGTTGCGTGGCGCAGTTTGGCTGGCTGGAGGGGGAACCAACCGGCGCGCGCCCGGTTGAGACCCGATCGAACCGCGTAAGGAGATGGCCATGATCCGCCTGCTGTTAACAGGGCTGTTTGCCTACACCGCCTACCGCGTCGCCATGAGGATCATCGACGAGGTTCCCGGCGATGTCGCACCGCTGGACATGCCGGGCGACGAGAGACGCGCGCTGCGGCGACAGTCGGCGGCGATGGGAGTCGAGCCGAAGCGGTAGAATCTCCCCTTCTGGGGAAGATCGTCTGTCGCGTCGGCTTTCGCCAATCGCCAGCGCCATACCCGTTGCGAACAAAGCGGAAACGATGCTTGATGGGCGATGAACATCGCCGCTCGTGATTCGTCCTTCGAGGCGCCCGCCTATCTTGCCCGGCTGAACGACGAGCAGCGGCTGGCGGTGATGCATGGCGACGGCAAGGTGGCCGCGCCGCTGCTCGTGATCGCAGGTGCCGGTTCCGGCAAGACCAACACGCTGGCGCATCGCGTCGCCCACCTCATCGTCAAGGGCGCCGATCCGCGCCGCATTCTGCTGATGACCTTCTCCCGTCGCGCCGCTGCCGAGATGGCCAAGCGCGTTGAGCGCATCGCCGGCGAGGTGCTGGGGCGCGACGCGGCCATCATCGCCGACGCGCTCGCCTGGGCCGGCACTTTCCACGGCATCGGCGCGCGACTGCTGCGCGATTATGCCGAGCAGATCGGCCTCGATCCGGCCTTCACCATCCACGACCGCGAGGATTCCGCCGACCTGATGAACCTTGCCCGGCACGAGCTGGGATTGTCGAAAACCGAAAGCCGCTTTCCGACCAAGGGCACCTGCCTGCAGATCTATTCGCGGGCGGTGAATGCGCAGGCGCCGCTGGGTGAAGTGCTGGGCTCGGCCTTCCCGTGGTGCGCGGCATGGGCGGACCAGCTCAAGGCGCTGTTCGCGGCCTATGTCGAGGCCAAGCAGGCGCAGAACGTGCTCGATTACGACGACCTGCTGCTCTACTGGGCGCAGATGGCGGCGGAGCCGGAGATCGCCGCGCATCTTTCCAGCCGCTTCGACCATGTACTTGTCGACGAATACCAGGACACCAACCGGCTGCAGGCCTCGATCCTTCTGGCGCTGAAACCGGACGGCGCGGGCTTGACCGTCGTTGGCGACGACGCGCAGTCGATCTATTCCTTCCGCGCCGCGGAAGTGCGCAACATCCTCGACTTTCCAAGACAGTTCGCGCAAGAAGCAGCGGTCATCATGCTGGAGCGCAATTACCGCTCGACCGAGACGATCCTGGCCGCGGCCAACAAGGTGATCGGCGAGGCCAGCGAGCGTTTCACCAAGAATCTCTGGACCGAGCGGCGGTCATCGCACAAGCCGCAGCTGGTCAGCGTGCGCGACGAGGCCGAGCAGGCCAATTATGTCTGCCAGGCGATCCTCGCCGAACGCGAGGCCGGCACGGCGCTGAAGGCGCAGGCGGTGCTGTTCCGCACCTCGAGTCATAGCGGGCCGCTGGAGGTCGAGCTCACGCGCCGCAACATCCCTTTCGTCAAGTTCGGCGGCCTGAAATTCCTCGATGCCGCGCATGTCAAGGACATGCTGGCGATGCTGCGCTTCGCCGAAAACCCGCGCGACCGCGTCGCCGGTTTTCGGGTGCTGCAGCTCATGCCGGGCATCGGCCCATCCGCCGCCTCGCAGATCGTGGACGCCATGGCGACATCGCTGGACGAGACGCTGGGCCTTGCCCGCTTCCGGCCGCCGCAGCGCGCCGCGCAAGATTGGCCGGTCTTCCTCGACATCTATGGCGGCTTGCGCGCCGGCGCCAAATGGCCGGCCGACCTCGAGCGGATCAGGCTCTGGTACGAGCCGCATATGGAACGCATCCATGAGGATGCGATCACGCGCCGCGCCGACCTCATCCAGCTCGAACAGATCGCATCGACCTATCCGTCGCGCGAGCGCTTCCTGACCGAGCTCACCCTCGACCCGCCCGACGCCACCAGCGACCAGGCCGGGCCGCCGCATCGTGACGAGGATTACCTTATCCTATCGACCATCCATTCGGCCAAGGGCCAGGAGTGGAAGAACGTCTTCGTGCTCAACACCGTCGACGGCTGCATCCCGGCCGATCTCGGCGTTGGCACCAAGGAGGACATCGAGGAGGAGCGGCGCCTGCTCTACGTGGCGATGACCAGGGCCAAGGACAGCCTGCATCTCGTCGTGCCGCAGCGCTTCTATCCGCACAACCAGCCGGCGCGCGGCGACCGCCATGTCTATGCCTCGCGCACCCGCTTCATCCCGGCCTCGATGCTTTCAGCCTTCGAGCAGTCGTCCTGGGCAAGCGCCGCGCTCAAGGACGACCCGCGCCAGAAGCCGGGCGTCAAGGTCGATCTCGGCTCCCGCATGCGCGGGATGTGGAAATAGGCCGCCTGCCCGACGGATCACGTCCAGGTACGGAAAAATCGGCACGCGCGGAACCACTCGCCGCAAGCCGCGTTGTGTGACGTCCTCCCTCCAGACCGGAGGCGGCAGCCCCCGCTTCCACAGCCAATAGACGAGGTCCGAATGTACGACAGGATGTTCTTCACCCCGGTCGCCCTCAGCGTCGGCGCCGGCCACAAGCGCATGATCGCCTCGCTGTTCGAGATGCATGACTTCCTGACCGAGTTTCCGCCGTCGCGCCGCCGCCTCAGCTACGGCGCCGCGGTGAAGGCCTGCGAGGCGGCGCGCAGTGGAGAAATCCCGGCCGAGGCGGCGCGCGATGCGCTGATCACCTTCGCGGTGACGGCGGGCGTGCTCTGGCCTTCGGAGCAGCCGGTCGTCTCGGTCAAGCCGGTGGCGCGCGGATATGGCGGTTTCGCCGGCTGAGTTTTACGGCAAAGGACTACCCTCCCGCGAAAAACCCGCCCTAAGTGAACTGACCCCCGAAAGTTGGACACAACCTTCGGGGGTTTTGCATGTCCAAATACAGTGCGCGCTTCAAGCGGTCA
>NZ_VFTM01000067.1:0-5159 GCF_006439555.1 Mesorhizobium sp. B3-1-6
TTGCTCTCCTCGCAAAGGGCCGAAAGTGTAACCCATCTATCCGGAATGAACTGTCACCCATCTCTCGGGAAGGGCATACAAAACTGCGAACGCCGTACCCCGCCGTGGACACTCCAGGCTTTCCGCCTGACGTGACGAGCGTTCGAAAGAGTGAGTTTTGATCCCTTGATCAGGATCCAATGGGCTCCAACGTCAACTTGCTGCACCAGCGTTTGCAGATGGTGGCGCCTGAAGCTCCCGTTCTCATCCCGGAGTCGCTGCTTTGCACCTTCCGCAAACTTTGCAACAGCCTCTCGCTTTATCTCAACCGCTTGCCCGCTTCGGTTCTCCGCACGTTCAGCATCGGCTTTGGCGGCATCCCGAATTCTCTTCAACTCCGCGATTCGGCTCTTGAGGACCAGATCAGTCAAGTCAGCCAGACCGCTTTCAATCGCTTCGTACAGTCGCGTTAACTTCCGCTCAGCATCAGCATCCTGTCGTCTCAGATCCCTGATCCGGTCCTTCTCGCGATGGTCTTGCTCTGCCCTTCGTTGCAGCAACCCGGACAGCAGTTCCTCCAGTCGGGCTGGGTTCAACAGCCGCTGCTCCACATAGCTGGCGACCAACTCATCGAGCTCTCCATCGATATTGTTCGGCCCTCGCAGCCGGTGGGTCCCTGCCGGGCAGTCGTACAACAGGTATAATAACGGTACTGTTTGCCCTTCCCCGAGGTGCGTAGGGTCATCGCACCTCCGCAATCCTCGCAGAACACGATGCCACCCAAAAGCATCGGGCTGTTCACCGATACTTTCCGCCAAACGCCCCGTCCGGCGGGGCGAGATACCTCGAACTGCGCCAAGTTAGAGTTCCTCCAGACATCTTACCCAAGTATATATAAATATGTGCCAACAATCGGACGGCGGCAGTAGAAGCACTGCGCATTCAGCTAATTTAGCATATTAAAATATGAAGGCGTCTGCCATGATCAAAATCGATAAACCATCCAACCTACTTACAACTAAATTTTAGCAATATTGCGCTACTTCCTACCCTCGATAAGGTCGAGGTATCTATGGATCATATTTCGAAAGCCAGATGGAGCTTGGCTGGGCTGACAATCGTTGCCTACTGCATTGTCTTTTTGCTTGCCTGGATCGCTGATCTGGAAATTAGAAATGCCGGCACTGTCCTGCAGACGACCGTCCTCGTCGCCACAATCTTGGGAATCGCACGGATGGCGGCAGCGAGGCCAAGGTTCAGGGCTGCTTTCGAAACTTCATTTTGTGGCCTGCTTCTCGTCATACCAATCGTTATCGCGTCGTATCTCGCGGTTCGCGTAGGCATGCCCTGGGCAGACAACGAACTGCAGGCAATGGATCAGGCACTGGGTGTCGATTGGCTGGCGCTTCTCGCTTTCGTCGACGCTAGAAAATATCTTTCCACCCCCCTGAACGTTGCTTACGCAAGCTTTGCATTTCAGCTTTTGCTGCTACCCTTGATATTGGCTTCGTCCGGCTCGGTCTTGCGCTCCTATCAAGTGACGCTCGCATATGCGGTCATTTGCTTTGTCTCCGCCGCCATATCCGTCTGGTATCCAGCATTGGGAACATATGCCATCTATCATATTGATCCCAGCAAACTGCAAAATATTAACGGCAAGCTGGGTGTTGTGTTTCTCGACGAGCTGCAGCGAGCTCACGACAGTTCGGATTTTGTTTTCGATTTTGCGAGGGCCGAAGGGATCATGACCTTCCCGTCCGTTCACGCCGCGATAGCGGCCCTGTGTGCATGGGCAGCCTGGGGAACGAAGTGGTTACGCTACCCCATTCTCATCCTGAACATGCTGATGGCTGCTTCGGCGGCAATCGTCTCAAACCACTACGCAATTGACATTGTCGCTGGCATAGGTGTCGCTGGCCTCAGCATTGGCTTGGTGTTGTCGTTCTTTGGACCGGCAAAGGCGGAACTGCACTTCGCGGCGGGCGATGTTCCTTCCCATCTTCGGGCTCAATACCCACCAGCGTAGGGCTATTCGACAGCGCCACCTAAATTGTGCGGTCGAAGCCATGAATGAACCGAGTGACGGCTACGCTCACTCTTCCCTGAATGCCCGGTCGATCTGGTCGGCCAAGGGCTTGACCAGATAGGACAGCATCGTGCGGTTGCCTGTTGACAGCTGCTACCTTTAGCGACTTCGAATACGGTGGCTGTTGCACGCACGACATGTGACGAGCATGATCAGCCCTGGCGAATAGATTCTGCTGCGCAACTATATACAGCTGCCGGCAAGGCATTTAGGCCGTGTGAAGTCAGGCGTCATCTAGACAGCAGCGCTGCCATCAAGCAGGGCGTTAACGGGTTTGTTAATGCGGCTCGGCGTATAGAATTTTCCGAGCAGCATCAAGCGTTCCGAGCACCGCTTCACGCTCACAGCCGCGGCATTCTGTATGAAACCGAAGCCTTCAGCCGGTTCGAACCTGACGCAGTTGACCAGCTTGCGGTTTTTCGCCGCTCTCTACGTGCTTGCCTTCCATTCGGCAGACAACGACGGAGCGCCGCCCCCGATCGCCAATTTTGTGCAGAATGGCTATTTCGGCGTCTCGTTTTTCTTCCTGTTGTCCGGCTTCACCCTCACCCGTTCCTACTTCGACAGGATGTCCGATTGGCACGAGGTTCGACAGTTCGCCGTAGCGAGATTTTCCAGAGTCCGGTCTATCTCCTAGCCCTTGTCGTGGCTCTGCCGCTGACGAGCATGCCTTTCGATCATCCGCTTGCGTCGCTGGCGACACTCGGCGGGGCGTTGAGCAACAAGTTCTCGTTCGTAGCCGACTGCGTTAAGGATCCGAAATCGGCCGGATGTCCGCAGTAAGTTCTGCTCGCGTGTCACAGCACCAGCCTGTTTGAGGTCGCCTCCGGGCGACTTCTTTTTTTGATCGAGGGCAGAAATCACCAGCAATGACATCCAAAAAGCTGCCTCCGTCATTCCTCCCTGAACGCCCTATCGACCTGATCAGCCAGAGGCTTGACCAGATAGGACAGCATCGTGCGGGTGCCTGTCGAAAAGAACACTTCGACCGGCATGCCGGGCGCCAGCGTCAGACCGTCGAGCTTTTTCAGTTCCGGGCGCGGGATGCCGATGCGGATGGTGTAGAAGCCCGCGCCGCTGCGCTCGTCGAGGCTGAGGTCGGCGGATATCTCTTTCACATTGCCGTTCAGTTCCGGCGTCACGCGCTAGTTGAACGCCGAGAATTTGAGCCCGGCTTGCTGCCCTGGCTTTAGCTGATCGATATCTTGCGGCGCAACGCGCGCCTCCACGGTCAGTTCATCGGCCACCGGCACAATCAGCATGACGACTTCGCCGGGCGTAATGACCCCGCCGACGGTATGGACTGCAAGCTGATGGACCACGCCATCCTGTGGGCTGCGCAAATCGATGCGCTTCAGCTGATCCTCGGCCGACACCTTGCGCTCGACGAATTCGGATATCTTGCTCTGGACATCCCGGAGCTCGGTTGCGACTTCCTTTCGCAGATCCTGATCGACCTGAATGATCTGCAGCCGTGTCTCCGCAATGCGGCCCTTCGCCTGAGCGATCGATGCAGTGAGCTGGCCGTGCTCGCCATCGAGACGAACCGCATCGCGCTCGAGCGCGGTCAGGCGGTCGATCGACACTAGCTTCTGGCGCCAGAGCTTGCGGATGCCACGCGCTGCTCGCTCAAGCCGGAGCTTTCCTCGACAAGCTGGGCAATGCGCTCCTCGAGCTGCGCCTTCTGGCCCGCCCGCGACTGCTGGCGGAATTCGAACAGGGACTGCTCCCCAGCGATCGCCCGCGCGATCGCTGGATCGTCCTGTCGAGAGGTCAGCGACGAAGGGAACGAGATTGCCTCCTTGCCATCGCGCTCGGCTTCCAGTCGAGCCAGCCGGGCATCGAACTCGTCTAGGCCCTTGGTGACGATCGCCAGATTGGCGCGCGTGACAGTTTCGTCGAGGCGCACCAGAACGTCACCCGACTTCACGGCATCTCCTTCCCGCACGAGGATCTGGCCGACGACGCCGCCAGTTGGATGCTGCACCTTCTTGACGCTGGAATCGACGACCAATCTGCCTGATGCGATCACCGCACCGGAAAGCTCGGTGACCGCGGCCAGGCCGCCACCGCCGCCCACCAGAAGAATGCAGGCGGCAACGCCACCGATCAGATAGCGGCGAATGGTCTTTTCGACATCGGCAGCCTCGACCCTTCCGCACATCCCGTTTGATGACATAGGCGCTTACCCGCCAGCCACAGGCCGCACGCCCCCACACCCCGTCCTATTTTGAGGCGGCTCAGTTCATGACACCCGATCTCGGGGCAGCTCGAGCGCGGCAGCGGCAAGCAGTCTGAGTTCCTCTCTTGTCAGGGCTATCTCGTAGTGCTGCTTGGATTTCTTTGTGTAGATGTCATCGGCAGTCACAGAGATTATAACAACGCCTTCCTCTTCCACCTGCACACTATCGATCGGTAGTGGCCCCGAAAATATGCATTTCGACGCGCCAGCCCTTCGGCTCGGCCGAGTATGTATCCGCATCTCGTCATCCCTTTCCGCTCTCGAAAGGGTCCAATGCAGGAAAGATGCCAGATCGTGGCTATTTCAACCTTGGGCCTCAACACCGTCCACGCCTTCGCGGGCTGAATATTAGCAACTGCTTGTATTTGTCCTACCGCAGGCAGATAATGCCATTCGGGACTTTGAGGGAGGTTCCGATGCGCTGGCCCCTTATCGTGATCGCGTTCATCACTGGCTTCATCCTCTGGGACCGCTTCGAAAACGACGGCACCTATACCGCCGACGTCGAGCGAAGTTTCCGTGAGGCATCCTTGGATATGCCGGGCGGGTGGAGGCCACCTACCATCACCATCAATCGCGATTTGCTAAAGCGATAGCCGAGGGACCATCGTCTCGCTCCGGCCCCTTTTCATCACAGGAATGAAGCCGCAGCCACCCGCTTTAGATTGCTGCCAGCGCGGGTGTGTATCATTTTAATACAATCCTCAATTTGTAGACTCCTGCGATTTATTGGCGGCCATTGGCCTCGGTCCGCTTTAAATGGAGGGAAAGCCCCCGCGGGAGGAATACCAATGACCATCCAAAAGGAAGACTATCGAACCAACAGAGCCGACTATGCCATCGCATCGATGC
>NZ_VFTM01000068.1:0-4097 GCF_006439555.1 Mesorhizobium sp. B3-1-6
TTCGATCAGGGTCACGGAATGGATCCTCGGGTCTGCGCCCGTCGCTACGCTCCTTGCTCCGCCCGTGGATGACGAGGCCGGACCGTTTCGGCCAATCTTCAAGGCATACCACCTGCCAACGCGACATAGCCGACCAGTCAAGATTTCTGTGTTAGTGAACTAGCCTTCGCTGGCGGGACGTATCCTCAACCTTGCAATGCGGTTCTTGTCCCGCTTCATCACCACGAAACGCTTGCCGTGGAAGGTGAAGGCCTGCTTCTCCTCCGGGATCGACTGCGTCTCATGGATGACCAGGCCGGCAATCGTCGTGGCTTCCTCGTCGGGCAGGTCCCAGTCGAGCGCGCGGTTCAAGTCGCGGATCGGCACTGTGCCGTCGACGACGACGGAGCCGTCCGCTTCCTTCTTCACGCCCTGCATGTCGACATCGTGCTCGTCGGCTATCTCGCCGACGATCTCCTCGATGATGTCTTCCAGCGTCACCAGCCCTTCGACCTCGCCATATTCGTCGACGACGATGGCGAAATGCGCCTTGCGGCGCAGGAAGGCGTTGAGCTGTTCCTGCAAGGTGGTGGTGTCCGGCACGAACCACGGCTTCGCCGCGATCTTCATGACGTCGATCCGCGAGAAATCGTTGCCGACCTCGTTGAGGGCCCTGAGCAGATCCTTCGCGTGCAGCACGCCGACGATGTTGTCGAGCGAGCCCTTCCACAACGGCATGCGGGTGTGCGGGCTTTGAAGGATCTCGCGCACCACCGCCTCCGGCGCATTGTCGGCATTGACCGAGCGCATATTGGTGCGGTGGACCATGATATCCGACACTTCGAGTTCATCGAGGTCGAAGAGGCCTTCGAGCCGATTGCGCTCCTCACCGGCAGCCGCGCCCTCGCGACGGGGATCGTCGCTGCCTTCATCCTTGCCGTTGCGCTCGGTCCGCTGCGGCGGCTCGAGCGGCCGCAGCGCGTAGCCGAAAGCGGCAAGCAGCCGGGTGCGCAACAGAAGCGCCGAAAGCACGATGACGGCGAGGACGGCGGCGACGATCCAGCCGGCGTCGATCATCCGGAACGGCTCCTCTTGGACCGTTCGGGATGGCTCACTTTGAGCCTTCCGGATTGGCCTGTCTTGAACCCTTCGGGATGGCTCGTCTTGAGGAAGGATAGCACTTCCGACGGCGGCACGTCCTTGGCGATGAAAGCCTGGCCGATGCCGCGCGTCAGGATGAAGGTCAGCGCGCCGCGCGACACCTTCTTGTCCTGGGTGATGAAGCCGAGCAGCGCCTCGGCATCCGGGAGCTCGCCCGGAATATCGGCCATGCGCCAGGGCAGGCCGACGGCGCGAAGATGCGCTTCGACGCGCTCCGCGTCGTCCGGGCTCGCCAGGTTGAGGCGCGCCGAGAAGCGATGCGCCAGCGCCATGCCGATGGCCACACCCTCACCATGGACGAGGCGCGCCCCGTCATAGCGCGTGGCCGCTTCCAGCGCATGGCCGAACGTGTGGCCGAGATTAAGCAGCGCCCGGTCGCTGGTCTCGAACTCGTCACGGGCGACGACGTCTGCCTTGGCGCGGCAGGCCTCGGCGATCGCCTCGACCCGCGCCGGGCCGCCGGCAAAGACTTGCCCCCAGTTCTGCTCAAGCCAGGCGAAGAAGGCCGGGCGGTCGATCAGCCCGTATTTGGCGAGCTCGGCATAGCCGGCGCGGAATTCTCGGATCGGCAGCGTGTCGAGCACCTGGGTGTCGGCGAGCACCAGCCTGGGCTGGTGGAAGACGCCGACAAGGTTCTTGCCGCGGGCGCTGTTGATGCCGGTCTTGCCGCCGACGGAGGAATCGACCTGCGCCAGGAGCGAGGTCGGGATCTGCACGAAATTCATGCCTCGGCGCACGATACCGGAAGCAAAGCCGGCAAGGTCGCCGATGACGCCGCCGCCGAGCGCGATCACCACGTCGCGGCGTTCGAGCCTTGCCGCGAGCACGCCGTCGACCACTTCCTCCAGATGAATGAAGCTCTTGGTCTTTTCGCCCGCGGGCAGCGTAATGACGGCGGACTGGATGCCGCCTTTCTCCAACCCCGCCTTCAGCGTGTCGAGATGCGCGGCGGCGACGTTCTCGTCGGTGACGATGGCCGCGCGGGTGCCGGGAAGCCGGCGCGCGATCTCCTCGCCGGAGCGCGCCAGCAGCCCGGAGCCGATCAATATGTCATAGGCGCGGTCGCCGAGCCCGACCTCGACCTTCACCGGTTCGGCATCGCTCACGACTGCACCTCGTCGGTTGTGGCGCTTGTAGCGCCTGTCGCGATCGCGTCGACGCCGAGATGGGTGCAGAGCGCCGCGACGACTTCGCCGGCGATGATCTCCTTGCGGTCGTCACGGGTCGGCACGGTCAGATCGGCGGTGGCGTAGACCGGGTAACGCTCGCCCATCAGCCGCTCCAGCACGCCGCGCGGATCGGGATTCTTCAAGAGCGGCCGGTTCTGCTTCTTCGAAACCCGCTCCATCAAGAGGTCGAGGTCAGCCTTCAGCCACACAGACACGCCATAAGCCATGATTGCCTCGCGCGTCTGCGCGTTCATGAAAGCGCCGCCGCCGGTCGACAGCACCTGCGGTCCGTTCTCCAGCAGGCGCAGGATCACGCGCTGCTCCAGCGCGCGGAATTCCGGCTCGCCATAGCGCTCGAACAGCTCCGGCACCGTCATGCGCGAGACGCTTTCGATCTCCTGGTCACTGTCCATGAAGGGCAGCGAAAGCATCGCCGCCACCTTGCGGCCGATCGCCGTCTTGCCGGCGCCCATCAGCCCGACGAAGACGATCGAGCGGCTGCCGAGCGCTTCGATCAGCGCGGCGCGGCCTTCGTCCGTCGGATTGGGTGGCAGAGCGTTCATCAGGGCCTCTTTGCGCCGTATCGACATCAAAAGCCTGTTTGCGTCAAGCACGGCCGGACAACCGGGCGCGAAGCGCCCCGGCAAAACCTTCTGTTCACCGGAAGCCTTCGTCCTTGAATTGGCCGGATCGGCGTCCCATAAGGGCACAGGGCTTTGGAAACGCAGAACAACAAGACGGGCGAAATTGAATGCCGACTTTGTTTCGCTTCGTCGTGACGCTGGCGGTTCTTGCAGGCATTGCCTATGGCGCGATGTTCGCGCTGGCCATGTTCGTGGAGCCGAAGAGAGCGGAAATGAGCATCCGCATTCCGGCCGAAAAGCTCAACCCCAAGAAGAACTGACCAAGAAAACCGACAAAGAGCTGACCCCGGCCCGATGAACAGCGCCGCCCGAATCGAAGCCTTCCTCGAAATGATGAGCGCCGAACGCGGCGCGGCGGAAAACACGCTCGCCTCCTATCGCCGCGACCTGGAGGATGCCTCCGAGACGATCCAGGGCGGGCTTGCAGGTGCTGGATCTTCCGACATCCGCGCCTATCTCGACGACATCGCCGCGCGCGGCTTCGCGCCGACCTCGCAGGCGCGCAAATTGTCGGCGATCCGCCAGTTCTTCAAATTCCTCTACGCCGAAGGCCTGCGCGGCGACGACCCGACCGGCACGCTGGACAGCCCGCGCAAGGGCCGGCCGCTGCCGAAGACGATGAGCGAGGCCGAGACCGGCCGCCTGCTCGACCGCGCCGCGCTGGAAGCCGGCGAATCCGCCCCGGACGGCGACAGGCTGGCCGCGTTGCGCCTGCACGCGCTGGTCGAGGTGCTCTACGCCACCGGCCTGCGCGTCTCCGAATTGGTTGGCCTGCCGGTGACGGTGGCGCTGCGCGACGACCGCTTCTTCATGGTGCGCGGCAAGGGCGACAAGGAGCGCATGGTGCCGCTTTCGACCAAGGCGCGAACCGCCATGCGCGCCTGGCTTGCCGCGAGGGCCGAGCGCCCGGCCTTTGCCGAAAGCCCGTTCCTGTTCCCGGCCTCTTCCGACAGCGGCCATCTCTCCCGCCAGGTTTTCGCCCGCGATCTCAAGGGCTTGGCCGCGCGTTCCGGGATAACCGCGGCCAAAATCTCGCCGCATGTGCTTCGCCATGCTTTTGCCAGCCATCTGCTGCAGAACGGCGCCGATCTCAGAGCCGTTCAGCAACTTCTAGGCCATGCCGATATCTCGACCACCCAGATCT
>NZ_VFTM01000069.1:0-3322 GCF_006439555.1 Mesorhizobium sp. B3-1-6
CGGTACGGGCGATGCGGTCCTTCTCGGCATCGGGCAGCACCGCGCCGATCTTGACCAGCGCCTCGTCGGCGGCCCTCGCCATTGCCGCGCCGCCAAAAGCGCGCACCATGCGGGCGCCGGCCACCAGCGCCACGATCTCGTCACGCGTGAACATCAGCGGCGGAAGGTCGAAACCCTCCCTCATCATGTAGCCGACGCCCGCTTCGCCGTCGATCGGCACGCCGGTCGACTGCAGGTCGGCTATGTCGCGGTAAATGGTACGCTCGGAAACCTCGAGCCACGTGCCGAGCTTCTGCGCGGTGACCAGCCGGCCACCCCGCAAATGCTGCACGATCTGGAAAAGCCTGTCGGCGCGGCGCATCGATTTCTCCCCCGGGGTTTATGGCTTCAGCCCTTCGCGCTTGCGCTGCGCGGCAACGAATTTCGCTCCGAAGGACAATCTGCCCGTGGTCGGCGTCCCAGCATCCAGCACACGCCAGAAGGGCGCGACGTCGCCCGGCGCCATGCCGCGCTCGATATCCTCGTGGGCGGCTTCGGCAACGGTGCGCAGATGATAGCCGATCGTCACCGGGCATGTCACTTCGGCGCGGTGCTCGATCGCCAGAGCGGTACGCAACGCACGAACATCCATTTCGACCCCTTCAGGAATCGAGCGGATGAAGTCGTCGACCTGGCGCGCGGTCGGCACCAGCATCAACTGGCCTTCGACGACATCGCCGATCGTGCGCGGCGACGGCTTGATGCCGTTGATGCCTGGCGTGTTCAGCCTGTCGTTCCAGCTTTTCACCATACGCGGATTGGTCCGGATCGTCGGTTCGTGTTCGTTGCTGTCAGGATCGAAGCCGCTCCAACTACCGCATGCCTCCTGACAACATCCTGTCAGGAGGTTGCGGCGAAGCTACCGGCAAACAAAGGCTTCTTCCCTGAACGCAACATCACTGGCTGCCATTACATCTGGGCGCGGTGCCGCGACAATCCAAGTCGCGGCGGCAAAATTTCAGTTTTCGCGCACGCGGCCCGTGTAAAGGTCCGGCCAGCCAATGTCCTTGCGGATGTCCGCCGGCAAGGTGTTCAGGAAACGCTGGGTACGGATCTCGTTGCGCACGGTGCGGATCCTGCCGACATAGTGCTGTACGCTGCGCAGAATGGTAAAACCGCTCATGACCTCACTCCTCTCTTTTCGATGAGGAGAGTATCTCACACCCCTCCTGACAGCAGTCTGTCAGGAGGTTGACAGGGTGCCGAAGAACGCGGTGCGGCGCCCCTCGCAGGGTTCAAATGAAGCCGGTTCTGTCAGGAATGGTCGGCACGAAGCGTGCCTTAAGAACGGCTTTGACAGGCATCGGCATTGCTGGTCAAAGGCGGCATGACGAAACTGCTCGCCCTTGTCATCTGCGGCATCATGCTGATCCAGGTCATCAAGCCGCTGGGATGGCCGGGGCTGAAGCGGCGCGGCGATTTCTGGAAGCTGGCGCTGCTGGCCATGGCCGCGATCTCGCTTGCGGCGGTGCTTGGGCACTGGGCGTAGGTCTGTCCATATTCAGGCGAGGACGGCCTGCGAGTGGCGTGTCCTGACCTGAAGCTCAACTTACCTTGCTCGCTTCACCACCCAGCACGAAATCCAGCAGATGCTCCGCCCAGGCGCGATAGCCTGCTTCGGAAGCGTGGAATCCGTCGGAGGCGAAACCGGCCTCGGGATCGGTGATCGGCAGGCGCGCGGCGGCAATGGCGCCGCGCTCGTTGCAGAGCCGCACGCCCATGCGGTTCATTTCCGCGGCGCGGATCTCGAGAATCCTGCCGAGCAATGGCGGCATTGCCGGCGAGCGGGTGAATTCCAGCACCGGCGACCACACGACACGCGCTTCCGGCCATTTGGCGCGCAGCGCGTAGAGCAGACCGCCGAACTCCTTCTTGAAGTGCGCCACGGAATGGAAGTTCTTGGTGTCGTTGGTGCCGATGGCAAGCACGATATGCGTCCAGGGATCGGCCGACAGGTTGGGCAGGACATAATCGCGGATCTGGCCGGATGTCGCCGAATTGAAGCCGGCGGCGCGCCAGCGCACGGCGCTGCCGGCGCGTTCGGCGATCAGGCCGGCAAGCTGTGCGGCAAGCCCATATTCGGATTGCTCGATCCCGACCGACGCTGCCGAGGAGTCGCCCAGGACCAGCAAGGCGACGGGCGGCACCTTGCCTGGTATCTCGTGCAGGACCGGGCCTCGCGCGGGCAGCATGCGCGTGGTGCGCCGGCGCACGCCGAGGCCCTGCAGACATAGACCGGGAAAGCGAGCCAGGTGAGAAGGGCAAGCAGGCGCTGCATGGCGGTTCCGTTGGCGTGACCCGCAAGCCATTAGCGCATGTTTGGGCTGACGTGAACGATGCCGTTCACGCGCAGCAGTCCGGCCGGTCCTTGTCCTGGTATTCGTCGTGCAGGCGCACCCAGTCCATCAGGTTGTGATACGGACCGGCCTCGTCGCGGCCCTTGGGCGTCATGTCGAGATAATGATAGGCGCCGATCAGCGCGTCGCCGCCGCGGGCCCGCGACAGGAAGGTGAGGAAGATGTCGCCATTGCCGTCGCGATAAAAGACGCTGGTGCCCGGCAGGTCTTTCGACCGCAACGGACGCTTCTCGAAATTGTAGGTGGTTTCGCCCACCGCGATCTGCCTGTCGGTGAAGGAGACCTGCAGGTCGAAGTTGAAATCGGACGCGTAGGACGACACCCAGTCGAACTTCCAGCCCATGCGCCGCTTGTAAGGCAGGATTTCCGCGAGCGGCGCGCGCGAAATAACGACGAGCGAGACGTCATGATGCTTCAGATGCTGGTTGGCGCCGTCGATATGGTCGGCGAGGAACGAGCAGCCCTGGCAACGGTGATCGCAACCCGGCGTCATCATGAAATGGTAGACGATCAGCTGGCTCTTGCCGGCGAACAGCTCGCCTAGGCGCCTCGGTCCCGCTTCGCTTTCAAAGACATAATCCTTGCGCAGCTTGAACCAGGGCAGATGCCGCCGCTCCGCGGCGACAGCGTCGCGGAACCGCGTCAGTTCCTTCTCGCGTTCCAGATGCTTGCGATGCGCCTCGAACCAGTCCTCGCGCGAAACCACGGCATTGCGATGCATGACCATCTCCTGTCCTCTCCTGCCAAGGACGTTCGACATGGGCGCGATCCGACATCGCCGCCGCCGTTTCGCTGCATCAGGTAGGAACGGTGCCCGTAAAAAGCAAAAGCCCGGGCTATACCCGGGCCCAGACTGCTGACGAACCCCGTCGATTTTCGGCGGGGTTTTGTTTTATGTGATTGAAGAGTTTTGAGAAGTTGGTGTC
>NZ_VFTM01000007.1:0-183907 GCF_006439555.1 Mesorhizobium sp. B3-1-6
ACTCCAAAACCCCTTCGGGCCAAAAGTGTTACCCATGTCTCCGGTATAAACCGTAACCCATGTGTCCGGAACGGACCGATGGCAGTTGGCTGGGGCGCCAGGATTCGAACCTGGGAATGTCGGTACCAAAAACCGATGCCTTACCACTTGGCGACGCCCCAGCATGCGGGTATGCCCGCTGCGCGCGGCCTTATAGGACGAGGCGGAGCAAAGCTCAATGCCGGGAGATCAACTAAAATCGGCAGCGACGCGGGCCGTCATTCCCGGCCAGTTCATCGCTCGATCACCCGGCGGTGGATCGTAAGCCGCACGCGCCGCGCGGCAGCTTCGCGCCTGTGCTGGCGCGGGAGCCGCTCAGCTCAGGCTTCAGGGAAGCAGGCGACGCATCCTTGCCTACGCCTGGGCCACGCGCGCGCGGCAATCCTCGAGAACGGCCGCAAGCGTATCCTCGAAGGGATGCTCGGGCGCCCAGCCAAGCAGGGTCCGGGCGCGGGTCGCATCGCCGACGATGCATGGCAAATCGCTCGGCCGCAGCCGCAGCGGATCCTGCTCCGTGACGATCTTGACGCTGCTCCGGGCCAGTAGCCGATCGAGGATGTCTCCCATCCGCCAGGACGCGCCGGATGCGACATTGAAAATGGTGTTCGGGGCGAGATCGCCGCTCTTCAGCACCGCGCGCGCATACGCGCTGGCGGCGTCGCGCGCATCCAGGAAATCGCGCCTCGCATCGAGATTGCCGACGCGGATGACCGGCGGGGCCACGCCCGCTTCGATCCGGGCGATCTGCATGGCGAAGGCCGGCACGGCAAATGCCTCGGTCTGACCCGGACCCGTATGGTTGAAGGGGCGCATCCGGAAACACTTCAACCCCCTGCGTGAAAGCGCGCCGAGCGCGAGGTCGGCCGCGGCCTTGGTCACGGCGTAGTCGTCGATCGGAGCAAGCAGCGTGCGTTCGTCGAGCGGCCGCCCGGTCTTGGCGCTCTCGCCATAGACCAGGCCCGATCCGACATGAACCAGCCAGCAGTCCGGAGCCTTGGCGAGCACGGCATTGGCCACGTTGAGCGCGCCGCCCACATGAATGCGCCATGCGTTGCGGGGATCGGCTTGGGCGGCACCCAGGGCCGCGACTGCCGCCAGATGAATGACATGGGTGGGCCGGTGACGGGCGATCGCATCCTGGACGGCAGCCGCGTCCGTCACGTCCAGCGCTTCGACCTGGCCGAAAGCGGGATGCGGACCGCCATCCTTGGAGGTTGCGGCAACGACAATTTCGCGGCCGCAAACGCTGCGCAGCGCTTCGAGCACATAGGGGCCGACGAACCCGTTGGCGCCGGTCATCAAAATCCGCATGCCGACCTCACGGACCATGACGTGTCGTCCGCATGCGGCTGCGCGGCAAAAGACGGCGCGTCAAGTCATCGACCCGTAGATGCAAGAGCTTCCTTTCAACGCCTGGCGGTTGAGTGGCGTGCCAGATCGGCGTCCACCATTTCGCGGATCATCTCTTCCAGGGAGATCGTCGCTTCCCATCCGAGCTTCGCCTTTGCCTTGGCCGGATTGCCGCGCAGGATTTCGACTTCGGCCGGCCTGAACAGGTCGGGGTCGATGACGAGATGGTCGTCCATCTTCAGCCCCACATGCTCGAAGGCGATACGGCACATGTCGCGAACCGTCGTCGTCCTGCCGGTGGCGACCACATAGTCGTCGGGCTGATCCTGCTGCAGCATCAGCCACATGGCGCGGACATAGTCCCTGGAGTGGCCCCAGTCGCGCTTGGCGTCGATGTTGCCCAGGCGCAGCTCCCTCGCCAGGCCCTTCTTGATGCGCGCGACGGTGTCCGTGACCTTGCGTGTCACGAATTCGATGCCGCGAAGCGGCGATTCGTGATTGAACAGGATGCCGCTCGAAGCATGCAGGCCGAAGCTCTCGCGGTAGTTGACGGTGATCCAGTGACCGTAGACCTTCGCCACCGCATAGGGAGAGCGGGGATGGAAAGGCGTGGTTTCCGACTGCTCCGGCTCCTGGATAAGACCGTACATTTCCGACGACGAAGCCTGATAGAAACGCGCCTTGGGGATTTCGAGACGCAGCGCCTCGAGGACATTCGTCACGCCGATACCGGTGACGTTGCCCGTCAGGATCGGCTGCTGCCATGAGGATTTGACGAAAGACTGTGCGGCAAGGTTGTAGACCTCGTCCGGCCTTACGTCGCGCATGGTTCGAGTGAGACCCGACAGGTCGGTCAGGTCGCCATCGACGATCCGCACGTCGTTCTCGATCCCAAGCCATTTCAGGCGCGCGGTGTTGATGTCGGCTGTGCTCGACCGTCGCGCCAGGCCGTGGACGCTATAACCCTTCGAAAGCAGGAACTGGGCCAGATAGGCGCCATCCTGCCCCGTAATGCCGGTTATCAATGCCGTCCTTGTCATCGGTGCTCTCGGGGATCGAGCGAGATGCGGGGCGCGCACCCCCGTTGTTGTCGAACCGGCCGCGCCCCAGGCGTGCGGCAACCGCCGACGCTACTTTCGTTATACCGCCTCTGATTCATCTGCCAGTGTGCTGTCCCGCGCCCGTTCCAGCGCCATTGCCACAATTTCGGTCGCCCTGTCATGGCTGGCGGCCTCGGCATAGCAACGAAATTCGGGAGCGTTGCCGGAAGGCCGCAGATGGATGATCTCGCCGCTGCTCATCCGTGCCCTGAGGCCGTCGGTCTCATCGACGTCCGTGACGGTGCCGAAGGGGGCAAGGAATTGCCGCAACGCATCGCGGTCGGCGAGCTTGCGCATCAAGCCGCGCGATGCCTCGACAGGGAAGTTCTCGAGCCGCTCGCTGGCGCAGACCGGAAGGTTCCAACTTTCGCGCAGGCCCGACAGCGATTTGCCGGTCGATGCCGCCGTGCCCAGAACCGCCAGGATGGGCAAGAACGAATCCCGCGTCGGCAGCGCGGACAAGACCCTGCCGTTCACCAAACAGTCCGACCCCAGAAGAACCCCGCCATTGGCTTCGAAACCGACGACGATGCCGCGGGCCGATTGCGCGGCCTCCATGCCCACTATGACGAAGGGAGACCCGACCTTGGTTTTCCTGACGCTGAACCCGAAAGCCTCGGAGATGCCTGAATTGGAGGTGACCGGCGTCACCACGATGTCGGCCTTGAGGAACAGCGCCGTCGCCAGCCCGATCAGGTCGCCGCGGAACAACTCGGCACTGTCGTCAATGACGAGAGGGCGATCGGCATCGGCATCGGCCGAGAGCACGGCGTCGAATTTGAATTCGCGCACCCAGGCTTTCATCTTCGCCATCGTTTCCGGGCTGACGGCCTCGGTATCGACCGGCACGAACGTTTCCGCTTTGCCTACGGGGATCACATCGGCGCCGTAGGATCGCAGAACCTCGACCAGCAGCGCCGCCGCAACGGTGCTGTGCTGGTAGACGCCGAGCCTCATTCCGGAAAGGGCGCCAGGGGGGAGAATGCCGCCGACCCGGTCTCGGAAGGCCACGCGCGCCTGTTCGTGGGCGGTCTGCCAGTCGGCGGGAGCCGGCGGCCACGGATACTGGTCCGACAGTTCAGCGACATGATGGGTGATCGCTGCCTCGTCCGCCTTGTCGATCTCGCCCTTCGGCCCGTAGAACTTGATGCCGTTGCGGTCGGCGGGAATATGCGAGCCGGTCACCATCAGCGCCGCGGCGCCGTGCAGGCGGGCATAAAAGGCAAGCGCGGGTGTGGGGATGGGGCCGCAATCGACCGGCTGGAAGCCGGCTGCGGCCAGGGCCGCCATGCAGTCCTCTGCAATTGCCGGACTGCTGTCGCGCAGATCGCGTCCGACGAAGACCTTGCCTTGCTGAAACCCGGTCGACCGCAAGCGCCGGGCAAAACCCTCGGTATAAAGCCCGCTTGGCCTCCCAACCAATTCGGAAGCCAAACCCCGAACGCCGCTTGAGCCGAATTTCATCAGTCTGCTTTTGCCGTTGGAAGATCGCCGCTACTTATTGGAGTGAGCAAGACTGTCAACAGCAAAAGATACCTCGAAATCCGCGTCTTTCCTAATATCCCCATACAGCCAGTTCGTTGCCGGCCGGATCTGTGAAATGAAACCGTCTACCGCCGGGAAAGGCGAAAATTGGCTTGATGATGGTGCCGCCGGCACTCTCGACAGCGTCCAGCGCTTCCTCGAGGTTTTCGCAGTAGATGACCGGAAGCGGCTTGGCCGGCGCTTCGCCGCCATCGGCCTGGAAGCCGCCGTCGAGCCCTTCGGCAAAGGCGGCATAGGTCGGGCCGTAGTCGGTGAACGACCACGAAAAGGCGGCGCTGTAGAAGGACTTGACGCTGTCCAGCCTGCCGCCTGTCGCCGGCAGTTCGAGATAGTCGAGTTTTCCGTTGAGTTTCATCACGCTACCCCACTATGTTCCCTTTATGTTCTATATCGCGCCGCCCCCTCCCGCAAGTCTTTTTGACGCAGCTTTTGCTTAATCGATTGTAGTTGCGATGCCCGCTGGGCCGGTGCCTTGCCTTTCGCACTGCAGCATCCTATCGCTCGGGTCGGGGAAGGCGGGGAACCGGGCAATCATCCGGATGTTCTATCTTCCACGAACTGGAGGGCAAGCATGACCAAGTGGGTTTACACCTTCGGCGACGGCGCTGCCGAGGGCCGTGCCGGCGACCGCAACCTTCTCGGCGGCAAGGGTGCCAATCTGGCCGAGATGTGCAGCCTCGGGCTGCCGGTGCCGCCCGGTTTCACCATCACCACCGAAGTCTGCAACGCCTATTACGCCAACGGCCGCACCTATCCCGACGCACTCGAGGCGGACGTCGTCTCCGCTCTCGATCATCTCGGCCGCATCACTGGCCGCCGCTTCGGCGACCCGTCGAAGCTGCTCCTGGTTTCCGTGCGCTCCGGCGCCCGGGCCTCCATGCCAGGCATGATGGATACGGTGCTCAATCTCGGCCTCAACGACGAGACGGCCGAGGCCCTGGCCGCCGATTCCGGCGATGCGCGTTTTGCCTATGACAGCTACCGCCGCTTCATCCAGATGTATTCCGACGTCGTGATGGGCCTGGACCACGAAGTGTTCGAGGAAATCCTCGAGGACGAGAAGGCGAGCCTCGGTCACGAGCTCGACACCGGGCTCTCGGCCCAGGAGTGGCAAGGCGTGATCGGCCTCTACAAGGCCAAGGTAGAGGAAGAGCTCGGCAAGCCGTTCCCGCAGGATCCGCGGGAGCAGCTCTGGGGCGCGATCGGCGCCGTGTTCTCGAGCTGGATGAACAACCGCGCCATCACTTACCGGCGCCTGCACGACATCCCGGAAAGCTGGGGCACGGCCATCAACGTCCAGGCCATGGTGTTCGGCAATATGGGCGACACATCCGCGACCGGTGTCGCTTTCACCCGCAATCCCTCGACCGGCGACCGGCAGCTCTACGGCGAGTTCCTGGTCAACGCCCAGGGCGAGGACGTGGTGGCCGGCATCCGCACGCCGCAGAACATCACCGAAGCGGCGCGCATCGCCGCCGGCTCCGACAAGCCATCGCTGCAGAAGCTTATGCCCGACGCCTTCCAGGCTTTCGTCGACATCTCCGACCGGCTGGAAAAGCATTACCGCGACATGCAGGACCTCGAATTCACCATCGAGCGCGGCAAATTGTGGATGTTGCAGACCCGCTCCGGCAAGCGCACCGCCAAGGCGGCGCTGAAGATCGCCGTCGAGATGGCCAGGGACGGGCTGATCACCAAGGAGGAGGCCGTCGCCCGCATCGATCCGGCTTCGCTCGATCAGCTGCTGCATCCGACCATCGACCCGAAGGCCGCGCGCGACGTCATCGGCATGGGCCTGCCTGCCTCGCCGGGTGCGGCCACCGGTGAGATCGTTTTTTCCTCCAGCGATGCCGAGGATGCCAAGGCGCAAGGCCGCAAGGTAATCCTGGTGCGCATCGAGACCAGCCCCGAGGACATCCACGGCATGCATGCGGCGGAGGGCATCCTCACCACGCGCGGCGGCATGACCAGCCACGCCGCCGTGGTGGCGCGCGGCATGGGCAAGCCCTGCGTGTCGGGCGCAGGCTCGCTGCGTGTCGACTACAAGGCAGGCACGCTGCTCTCGATGGGCCAGACCTTCCGCAAGGGCGACATCATCACCATCGATGGCGCCAACGGCCAGGTGCTGAAAGGGGCGGTCGCCATGCTGCAGCCGGAGCTGTCGGGCGATTTCGCCGCCATCATGGAATGGGCGGACGCCGCGCGCCGCATGAAGGTGCGCACCAATGCCGAAACGCCGCTCGACGCGCGCATGGCGCGCTCTTTCGGCGCCGAGGGCATCGGGCTGTGCCGCACCGAGCACATGTTCTTCGATGGCGACCGCATCGTCGCCATGCGCGAGATGATCCTGGCCGATACCGAGAAGGACAGGCGTGCGGCACTGGACAAGCTGCTGCCCATGCAGCGCTCGGACTTCCTCGAACTGTTCGAGATCATGGCCGGCCTGCCGGTGACGATCCGCCTGCTCGATCCGCCGTTGCACGAATTCCTGCCCAAGACCGAGGCCGAGCTCGCCGAGGTCGCCGCGGCCATGAACGTGTCGGCGGACAAGCTCAGGCAGCGCACGGAGGCGCTGCACGAATTCAACCCGATGCTCGGCCATCGCGGCTGCCGGCTCGCGGTCTCCTATCCGGAGATCGCCGAGATGCAGGCGCGCGCCATCTTCGAGGCGGCGGTCGAGGCCGGCCACAAGGCCGGCGCGCTTGTCGTGCCGGAAATCATGGTGCCACTGGTTGGCCTCGTGAGGGAGCTGGAATATGTCAAGGCGCGCATCGACGCGGTCGCGCAGAGCGTGATGCAGGAGAGCGGCACCAAGATCGATTATCTGACCGGCACGATGATCGAATTGCCGCGCGCGGCGATCCGCGCCCATGTCATCGCCGAGGCGGCCGAATTCTTCTCCTTCGGCACCAATGATCTGACGCAGACCACCTTCGGCATCTCGCGCGACGATGCGGCATCCTTCCTCGAAACATACCGGCAGAAGGGCATCATCGAGCAGGATCCGTTCGTGTCGCTCGATGTCGACGGCGTCGGCGAGCTGGTGCGGATCGCGGCCGAAAAAGGCAAGGCGACGCGGCCCGGCATCAAGCTCGGCATCTGCGGCGAGCATGGCGGCGATCCGGCCTCGATCCGTTTCTGCGAGGAGGTCGGCCTCGATTACGTCTCGTGCTCGCCCTACCGGGTGCCGATCGCCCGGCTGGCGGCCGCGCAGGCGGCCGTGGCGGCGGCGAAGGGCGCTGCAAAACGCGCTTCCTGATGCATGTCGCCCAGAAGTGCGCAGCGGTTCTGGGACAACGACATGCATCAAAGCAAAGACCATGTCGCCCAGAAGTGCGCAGCGGTTCTGGGACAACGACATGCATCAAGACAAAGACTTGAAGCGCGCTGCCTGAATTCGTTTCAGCGCGGCGCGCTCAAGGGGCATTCGGATACCTTACGGTTTTGTATGCAATGTCACGCGAACGTGCGCGTGACGGCCCTGAATCTCGACACCGTTTCAAGGGACTTTCCGACACCGAATCTATTGGTGTCGGAAAACCCATGTTGCAGATTTCCCCATCCGCTTACCGCTCGATCCTGATCCTGCAGACCAAGTTCATCGGCGACATCGTGCTTGCCTCCGCGCTGGCGAAGAACCTGCGGCTTCAATATCCGGGCGTCCGGATCGTGTTTCTTTGCGAAGCGCATTTCGCCGGCTTCCTGACTGCCCATGGCATAGCTTCCGAGGTCGTCCCCTTCAGCCGTGCCAAGATGCGTGGCTCGCCGCTCGAGCGGGGTCGCGAGCTCTTCCGCATGGTGCGCACATTGCGGCAGCACCGTTTCGACATGACCATCGACATCACCGATTCCAAGACCTCGCGGATCATTTCCGAACTGGTCAACGCTCCGGTCAGGGTCGGCTATTTTCCGACGGAGCGGCCTTTGCGCTGGCACGAGCGTCAACCCGCCAACGTCAGGATGAAGCCCTTCGGATTTGGCAAGACGCATTATCTCTACCGCTATCTGTCTCCGTTGGAGGCGCTGGGCGTCGATCTGCGCGTCAGGGCGCCGGCCATTCGCCCGCTGCCCTTCGAGACGACGCGCGCCCTGGCCTTGCTCGCCAGGCACCAGATCCGGCCAAACGCTTTTGTTGCGGTCCATGCCGGAGCAAGCTTCGTGGGTCGCCGGTGGCAGCCGGAGCGCTTTGCCGAGGCAATCGGCAGGATCGTCCGCGAAACCGGCCTGCGCGTGGTTCTGGTCGGCGGTCCGGACGAGAGCGAGGCGACCGACAGGATCATGGCCGCGGCCAAGACGCCAGTCGTCAACCTGGCGGGCACGCTGCGGTTGGAGACGCTGCTGGCGCTGCTCAAGGAGGCTCGGCTGTTTCTCGGCAACGAAAGCGGGCCGATGCATATGGCGGCCGCGGCCGGCACGCCGGTCGTCGGCCTGTTCGGCCTGACCAGCCCGGTTCGCTGGGCGCCGATCGGGGTGCCCAGCATTTCGTTACGGCCATCCATGCCTTGCGACTGCGTCGGCGGCGACCTTTGCCGCCGGACCGACCCGCGCAAGGCATGCTGCGTCTGGCGCCTGGAGGTCGATCCGGTCGTCGACGCTGCGCTCGAACTGCTGGCGCGCACCGAGGTGCTCCTGGAGGCCGCGGTCTGACATTCGCCGGAAAGTTGCCCGTCGGCGGCGTAGCGCCCTTTTGGACCAATCCCAGGAAGGTATGAAACGTTGGGCGCGGCCCCTTCGCTTTTTCCGTGAAACGGTGGAAGGCGCCTGTCGGCGCGCGAGTCACTCTGGTCCACGATCTTGCCATCTTGTATATGAGAGCCACGTGAAACAAGCGCATGACGGCTCCACATGTCGACGTCTCAGCCCAGCTTCGTGGACTCCGATCTATCCGGCGCCCGGACACGGGTGTCGCAGCTTCTCTCCGGCCCTGTCCGGTCGATCCTGATCCTGCAAACGAAGCACATTGGCGATCTCGTTCTTTCCTCCGCGTTGGCGAGGAATCTGCAGCTCGAATATCCCGGCGTGCGCATCGTCTTCCTCTGCGATGGCCGCTTCGCCGGCCTCCTCACGGCCAACGACGTCGCCTCGGAGGTCGTGACATTCCGCCGTTCCCATATGCGCGGCACGCCGCTGCGGCGCACGCAGGAGCTCATTCTCACGCTCCTTAAGTTACGCCGCGGCCATTTCGATATGGTCGTCGACATCACCGATACGAAGACGTCGCGATTCATCTCAGGACTGGTTGGTGCACGGATTCGCGTCGGATATCACCCGTCAGAAAGGCCCCCGCGTTGGCTCGAGCGCCAACCTGCCAATGTCAAGGCAAAGCCGTTCGGCTATGGCGAGCAGCATTTTCTCTATCGTTACCTTTCGCCGCTGGAGGCGCTTGGCATAGAGTTGCGTGTGCGGGATCCCGACATTCGGCCGCTGCCGTTCGAGACGACGAAAGCCTTGGCCCTGCTGGACAAGGTCCACCTTCGGCCGAACGCCTTCGTCGCGGTGCATGCCGGTGCAAGCTTCCCCGGGCGCCGCTGGCAGCCGGAGCGCTTTGCCGCCGCGATCGACCGGATATCGGCTGAGACAGGTCTGGACGTCGCCCTGGTCGGCAGCCCGGACGAGAACGAGGTGGTCGAAAAGATCCTGGCGGCTGCGAAGACGCCGATCGTCAATCTGGTCGGAGCGCTCCCGCTCGACACGCTGCCGGCGCTGTTCAAGCAGGCGCGGCTGTTTCTCGGCAACGACAGCGGCCCCATGCACATGGCCGCCGCGGTCGGCACTCCGGTCGTCGGCCTGTTCGGCCTGCAGAGCCCGGTCCACTGGGGACCGGTCGGCGTGCCGAGCATCGCGGTGCGCCCGGCCATGCCTTGCGATTGCGTCGGCGGTGACCTGTGCGAACGGCCTGATCCCAACAAGGCGTGTTGCGCCTGGCGCCTGGAGGTCGACACGGTCGTCGATGCCGTGCTCCAGCTGCTGGCGCGAACGGAGTTGGCGCTGGAGGCCGCGGTCTAAGCGAAAGCAAATTTTCGCGACTGCTGCTTTTTGCGCTGTTTGCCGTCCCGATTTTCGCCTAGATGCGGGCTTTGTAGAGGCAAGTTTTGTTGGCGCGGCGCGGAGAATGCCCGAACGTGCCGGTTTGGAACGAATGATGGGCGTGCTTCGAAATTCCCTTTGCGCGATGGCGCTGTCGCTGTTCGCGGCGTCGGCGGTCAAAGCCGCGCCGCTGCTCGAGCCGACGCTGCATGTGAAGCCGCAGGGCCTCGAGGTCGGCGGCGGGCGCGTCGCGCTGACGCTCGATGCCTGCGGCGGCAAGACCGACACGAGGATACTTTCGGCGCTCGTCGACAACAGGATACCGGCGACGATCTTCGTTACCGGCATCTGGCTGAAGCGCAATGCCGAAGCCGTCGAGATCATGCGGGCGCATCCCGATCTGTTCGAACTCGAAAACCACGGCGGCCGCCACATTCCGGCGGTCGATACGCCGCAGAAGATCTACGGCATCCGCAGCGCCGGCAGCCCGGACGCCGTGCAGGCCGAGGTCGAATCCGGCGCCGCCGCGCTAGCCGGCGCAGGCGGGCCCGCGCCAAAATGGTTTCGCGGCGCAACCGCCGAATACAGCCCCTCGGCGATCGCCATGATCCGCAGGCTGGGCTTCAAGATCGCCGGCTTCTCGGTCAATGGCGACGGCGGCTCGCTGCTCGGCGCGAAGGAAACCGCGCGCCGCATCGCCGCCGCCAAGGACGGCGACGTCATCATCGCCCACATCAACCAGCCGACCCATGCGGCCGGCGAGGGCGTGGTTCAGGGGCTGCTCGCCTTGAAGCAGAAGGGCATGACCTTCGTGCGCCTCGACGATGCCGAGGGCATAGGCAACGACGGCACGACGGACTGAGTTGCCATGATATTCAGGTGAAGCCGGCCTGCGAACAGCGAGTCCCTGCGCTTCCGGCCTTCGCCAGCCGAAGCACTCATGAATGGCACGTCAGTTGAGGCTACGGCCGGCGTAGGCCGGTTCTCGGAACTCGTTTTTGTCGGCTCGGCCTGACCTGAATCTCAAGGCACCTCTGGCGGGCCAACAAAGGCTCAGCCCGGCTCAGCTTCGACCGTTACCTTGCTCGTATAGAATGCGCCGTGATTGCGGATTTCGGCCATCTCGTCGAATGGCGTCTCATAAGCCCACATTGCATTTTCGCCGACGTCGCCGGCTTCGCGGACGCTCCAGTAGCTGGCATCCCCTTTGTACGGGCAATGCGTCGAGTGCTCGGTGGCGGCCAGCTTGCTGAAATCGATGTCGTCGAACGGGATGTAGAAAGCATCCGCGTAGGGCGGCTCCGACAGCACCTTGGCCCGGGTCGACCGGGCGATGACGGTGTCGCCCGCGCGCACGATGACGCTGCCGCGATAGGGTTCGACGGTGATCGCCTTGTCCGGGTTGCGCTGGAAGCCGGGGGCGGGGTTGGCGAGCTTGTCCATGAATGGTCTCCTTGGGGGAGATTTACATGTGTCGGACAAGCGCGTCGCGCAAGCCCGCGCGGTGCGAGGTGTCATCACCATTCATTGAATGTCTGTCACGCAGCCATCAGGCGGCCGTCTTGAAGGCATCCATGAGGCTGGCATAGGCGGCGGCAATGCCCGCAACCGGATTGGTGCTTCTCGCCGCGGTTTCGACCTTCAGCGCGCCGCCGCTGGTCGGCAACGTCAGCAGCAGGAACTGACGATTGTCGGCGTTGCCGACGCAGGCCGCGGCGACATGTTCACCCTCGGTCCCGTTTTCGACGCGCATCTTGAACAGCAACGTTCCGCCGACGGCCTCCAGCGCGCCGCCGACGACTTCGGCAAATTCATCTTCGGAAACTGTTTTGGTGTCCGGCGTCAGAACGTCCAGACTTTCGGCAAGCGTGCTTTCGAGGGCCTTATCGTCGAGCTGCGCGTCCATGCGAACCACTCCATTCGCCAATCTCACCCAGCCCGTTAATGAAGCTTAACGGCGACGATGGCCGGATTATGGCGGTTTTTTAGGTTCTTCGATCCATCCACGGGCTTCTACTTATGGCGGCTGGACAAACCGCCGGTTCGTTCCACAATGCGTGAAACAAACGACGCGAATGCGCAAAGGGGAGGAACAGATGCTTGGATTGATGCAGGAATGGCCGCTGCTTTGCCACAAGCTGCTCGACCATGCCGAACGCCAGCACGGCGGCAGGGAGGTCGTGTCGCGTTCGATCGAAGGCCCAATCGTGCGCACCACCTTCGCCGAAATCCATCACCGGGCGCTCAAGGTGGCGCAGCGGCTGGAGCGTGACGGCTTCAGGCTCGGCGACCGCATCGCAACCCTTGCCTGGAACACGGCCCGCCATATCGAGGCCTGGTACGGCATTATGGGCATCGGCGCGATCTATCACACGCTCAACCCGAGGCTTTTTCCCGAGCAGATCGCCTGGATCATGAACGATGCGGAGGACAAGGCGATCTTCGTCGATTTGACCTTCGTGCCGCTTCTGGAAAAGATCGCCGGCGCAATCCGGTCGCTGAGAAAGGTGATCGTGCTGACCGACCGGGCGCATATGCCGCAAACGTCGCTGGCGAATGCCGTCGCCTATGAGGAATGGCTGGCCGAGGCCGATGGCGCCTTCGCCTGGAAGGCGTTCGACGAGAACACCGCCGCCGGCATGTGCTACACCTCGGGTACGACGGGCGACCCGAAGGGTGTGCTCTACAGCCACCGCTCCAATGTCCTGCACGCCATGATGGCCGCCATGCCCGACGCCATGGGCATATCCACCCGGGATGTGATCCTGCCTGTCGTGCCGATGTTCCACGCCAATGCCTGGGGTCTCGGCCAGAGCGGACCGATGATCGGCGCCAAGCTGGTGATGCCCGGCTGCAGGATGGACGGAGCCTCGATCTATGATCTGCTCGACACCGAGAAGGTGACGTTCAGCGCGGCCGTACCGACCGTCTGGATGATGCTGCTGCAATATCTTGAGGAGACCGGCAAGAAGCTGCCTCACCTGAAGAAGGTCGTCATCGGCGGCGCGTCCTGTCCGCGCGCCATCACCGCCAAGTTCCAGGACAACTACGATGTGCAGGTGGTGCATGCCTGGGGCATGACCGAGATGTCGCCGCTGGGCACGCTCTGCACCCTGAAGCCGCAATATGAGACGCTGACTGGCGAGGCGCGGCTCGATGTCCAGGGCAAGCAGGGTTTTTCGCCCTTCGGCGTCGAAATGAAAGTGACCGACGACGACGACAACGCGCTGCCCTGGGACGGCAAGACCTTCGGGCATCTCAAGGTGCGCGGCCCCGCGGTGGCCCGCGCCTATTATGGCGGCGCCGGCACCGAGCAGTTCGATGCCGATGGCTGGTTCGACACCGGCGATGTCGCCCATATCGACGCCAGCGGCTACATGCAGATCACCGATCGCGCCAAGGACGTCATCAAGTCCGGCGGCGAATGGATATCGACCATCGATCTCGAGAATCTCGCCGTTGGCCATCCCGACGTGGCGGAGGCGGCGGCTATCGGCATCCCGCATTCGAAATGGGGTGAGCGGCCCTTGCTGGTCGTCGTGAGCAAGCCCGGCAGGCAGCCGAGCAAGGGCGACATCCTCACCTTCATGAGCGGTAAGGTGGCGAAGTGGTGGATGCCCGACGACGTGGCTTTCGTCGGCGAAATTCCGCACACCGCCACCGGCAAGATCCAGAAGACCAGTTTACGCGACCAGTTCAAGGATTACCGCCTGCCGACGGATTGACCAAAAATGTCTGATCTTTCGGCTTCAAGCCGGCGTCAAAAACCGCTAACTCTCGGCGCGGGTTGGGACGACACGGCACAGAATGGCATCTATTCCTGAACGGCAGACGTCGAGGGCGGCCGGCTGGTCGCGGCGGGTCGGGGCATTTTCCCTCGTCCTTTTGCTCACCGTCATTGCAGCCTACAGGCTGGGTCTCGTCGACACACCGCCTTTCCTGTGGGTGCTGGCGGTCGTGGCGCTGCTGGCGGCGCTTGCCCTTTTGCTGGCTGGTCTCGGTCTGTCCAGGGTCTGGAGTTTCGGCGATCGCGGTGGCCGCGATCTCAGCATCGGCGCGCTGCTGGCGCTTCTGGTGCTGGCGCCATACGGCGTCGCCGTCTACTGGGCGACGATCTATCCGCCGCTGCGCGACATCTCGACCGATCTCGACGATCCGCCGGTGCTGGACACCAGCGAACGCACCGCCGACATGAACGAGCTGTCGCCGCCCACCCCGGGCGAACAGAGCCTGCAGGCCGACGCCTATCCGCTAGTTAGCGGGCGCAGCTACAACCTGCCTTTCGAAACCGTCGTCGACGCTGTTGAAACCGTGCTCGACCGCCGCGACTGGCAGCTGACGGCACCTTATCCCGACATCAACGGCCAGAGCGAGGCGACCATCAATGCGCTGGCCAAGGGCTTCGTGCTCGGACTGCCGGCCGACGTCGCCATCCGCGTCACCGACGACGGCGAGCAGGTGGTCGTCGACATGCGCTCGGCCTCGCGCTACGGCCGCTACGACCTCGGCGACAATGCCGCCCGCATCACGGATTTCCTCGGCGAGCTCGACCAGGAGGTCGCCGGGCAGGTCGGCGCGGCGCCGGCCGAATAGAGCAATTCCCGGAAAAGTGTGAGGCGGTTTTCCGTCCGGAATTGCGCCAAGAAGGAAGAAGGAGCGCTTCGCCGTTTCCGTGAGACGGTGACGCGCTCCGGACCTACGCAGCGGGCGCGAAAACGCCGTCTATGGCCGGATCGCCTTCCGTGACGACCAGACCGCGCGCGACCAGATCCTCGAGATGGGCAAGCACCGAAAGCCCCGCGGCGCCGTGCAGCCGCGGGTCCGTGTCGCGATAGATCGCAGCGACCATTTCCGCGATCGTCCGGTCTCCGGCGCGGATGCGTTCCAGGATCGCCCTTTCGCGCATCTTGCGATGCGTCTTGAGGCCGCGCATGAACCTTCGCGGCGCGGTCACTGGCCCGCCATGGCCTGGCAAAAGCAAGCGATCGTCGCGCGCCAGCAGCCTGTCGAGGGAGCTCATATAGTCCGCCATGGCGCCGTCCGGCGGCGCGACGATCGAGGTCGACCACGCCATGACATGGTCGGCTGAAAACAGGGTTCCGGCTCCCTCGAGGGCAAACACGGTGTGGTTGGCGGTGTGGCCGGGCGTCAGCACGGTGCGGATTGTCCAGCCGTCGCCCTGGGTCAGCGCATTGTCGGCCAGCACGACATCGGGAACGAAGCCAAGGTCGGCGCTGGCGTCGAGCGGATTGACCTCGCCGATGCGTAAAGGCCGTGCCGGTCGATGCGGGCCTTCGGCAAGCGTTGGCGCTCCGGTCAGCTCTTTCAATCGCGACGCGAGTGGCGAATGGTCGCGATGGGTGTGGCTGACGAAGATGTGGCTGACCGGGCGGCCAGCGATCGCGGTAAGCAACGTCTCGAGATGGGCGTCGTCTTCCGGCCCTGGGTCGATCACCGCCAGCGTCTCGCGGCCGACGAGATAGCTGTTGGTGCCGTGGAAGGTGAAAGGGCTCGGATTTCTGGCGGTGATGCGCAGCACATCCGGCGCAACCGCAACCGCCCGGCCATAGGCGGGATCGAAGCTGGTGTCGAATTCAAGGGCCATGCCGGCGGGCTCCGTTGCAATGCGGCAAAGTGATTGCCGCCCGATACGGAAGCCAATATAGGAAAATTAGTGCATGTCGCCCAAAAGTGCGCAGCGGTTTTGGGAGAACGACATGCAGCGACACAAAGTTTGAAGCGCGTTGCCTGAAATCCGTTTCTGCGCGGCGCGCTTCAAGCCAGCAAATCAGCCACCCAATAGATTAGCCAGAACGGGGAAGACCATGGCAACTGCAACCACGATGCGTCCGCTTGTTTCTCTCACCCTGCCGGATCGGGGCGCTGCCCGGCTCGCGACCCAGCTCTTCCTGGCGCTCGCCGGGACGCTGCTGCTGACGCTTTCGGCCAAGACCAAAGTGGTGCTCGGCCCGGTCGACATTTCGCTGCAGACGCTCGCCGTGCTGTTGATCGCCTCGGCGTTCGGCCTGCGGCTGGCCGTCGCCACGCTCCTTCTCTACCTCGCCGAAGGCGCTTTTGGCTTGCCGGTCTTCCAGGGTACGCCGGAAAAGGGCATCGGCATCGCCTATATGCTGGGTTCGACGGGCGGCTATCTTGCCGGCTTCGTGGTCATGGCAGCGATCGCCGGCTGGGCCGCGGATCGCGGCTGGGACCGCAATCCGTTCAAGCTGTTCGGCGCCATGCTGACGGCGGAGGTCGTCATGATGGCCATCGGCTTTGCCTGGCTGGCGATCCTCATCGGGCCGGAAAAGTCCTGGCAGTTCGGCGTTCTGCCCTTCATCGTCGGCGACCTGATCAAGGTGGCTCTGGCCGCCAGCCTGGTGCCGGCCGTGTGGACATTGCTCAAGCGCGGCTGAGAACAATCGACGAGAAAAAGGCCGGCGGGCGACAAGCGCCCGCCGGCCCTTTTTCATGGCGCTGTCGGATTTCGCTCGAAACCGCCTTATGCCAGATGATAGAAAGCGATGAAGTAACGTTGGGAAGCAGTCGAAGCCGACATTGACAAGCCAGCGCCCGAAAACTAAGCACGGGCAACTTGGCGTCGAGGCGGGGGCCGCGGTAGTTCAAGGAGAGCTTGTTGAAAGGAATTATCCTTGCGGGCGGCAGCGGAACACGTCTCTATCCGCTTACATTAGCGATTTCTAAGCAGATACTGCCGATCTACGACAAGCCGATGATCTATTACCCGCTGAGCGTGCTGATGCTCGCGGGAATTCGCCAGATTCTCATCATCTCAACTCCGCGCGACTTGCCGGTCTTTCAGGCATTGCTGGGCGACGGTTCCGAATTCGGGCTGGAATTGTCCTATGCCGAGCAGCCGCAGCCCAACGGTCTCGCCGAAGCCTTCATCATTGGCCGCGAGTTCATTGGCAAGGACAGCGTGTCGATGATCCTTGGCGACAACATCTATTTTGGCGGCGGCCTGTCGCAACTCTGCCGCGAGGCGGCGACCCGCGAGGGCGGCGCCTCGGTCTTTGCCTACTATGTCGACGATCCTGAGCGTTATGGCGTGGTTTCCTTCGACAAGGCCTCCGGCAAGGCTCTGACGATCGAGGAGAAGCCGCAAAAGCCGAAGTCCAACTGGGCGGTGACCGGTCTTTATTTCTACGACAACAACGTGGTCGACATTGCGTCGACGATCCGCCCTTCGGCGCGCGGCGAGCTCGAGATCACGGCGGTCAACAACGTCTATCTCGAGCGTGGCGAACTGCATGTCCACCGTCTCGGCCGCGGCTATGCCTGGCTCGACACCGGCACGCATGACAGCCTGCTCGAGGCATCGTCTTTCGTGCGCACGATCGAGCATCGCCAAGGCATCAAGATTGCGTGCCCCGAGGAGATTGCGCTGGAGCAGCACTGGATCAGCGCCGACAAGGTTCTGGATCGCGCCTTTCGGCTCGGCAAGAACGAATATGCTGCCTATTTGCGCCGGCGGGTGGCCGATCTGATGGAGGAACGCGGTGCTTGAGGTCAGGCCGCTCGGCCTCGATGGCATGCTGGAGATCGTGCCCAAGCGGCATGGCGACGCGCGCGGCTTTTTCAGCGAGACCTGGAATGCCGAACGCTTCGCCGAGGCCGGCATCGATCTCGCCTTCGTGCAGGACAACCATTCCTATTCCGCCGCGGCCGGTGTGCTGCGGGGCCTGCATTACCAGTTGCCGCCGCGCGCGCAAGCCAAGCTGCTGCGCGTCATCCGGGGCAGCGTGCTCGATGTCGCGGTCGACATCCGCCGTTCTTCGCCCACTTTCGGCAAATGGGAAGCGCTGGAGATATCGGCCGACAAGGGCAACCAGGTTCTGGTGCCGAAAGGCTTCGCGCATGGTTTCGTCACGCTCGTGCCGGATACCGAGGTGCTCTACAAGGTGACCGACACCTACTCGCCCGGGCACGACCGCTCGATCCGCTTCGACGACCCGGCGATCGGCATAAAATGGCCGGCGATCGCGGGCGGCTTCCAGCTTTCGGACAAGGACCGCAACGCGCCCTTGCTCGGCCTGGCGGAGGTGTTCGCGTGAGGAGGGATGGCGGCATGAATTTTCTGGTCACCGGAGGCGCCGGCTTCATCGGCTCGGCCGTGTGCCGGCATCTGTGCGCCAATCCGGCCTATCGCGTCACCAATCTCGACAAGCTGACCTATGCCGGCAACCTCGCATCGCTGAGGCCGATCGAGAACGCGCACAACTACCGCTTCGAGCAGGCTGATATCTGCGACGAGCGCGCGGTGCTGGAGATCTTGCGCCGCGACGACATCGACATCGTCATGAACCTCGCCGCCGAGAGCCATGTCGACCGCTCTATCGACGGCCCCGGCGCCTTCATCGAGACCAACATCGTCGGCACCTACCGCATCCTGAATGCCGCGCTGGAATACTGGCGCGGACTGTCCGAGACTCGCCAAGGCGGCTTCCGCTTCCATCATGTCTCGACCGACGAGGTCTTTGGCGACCTGCCTTTCGACGGCGGCATGTTCGTGGAGGAGACGCCTTACGCGCCGTCCTCGCCCTATTCGGCCTCGAAGGCGGCATCCGACCATCTGGTGCGGGCCTGGCACGAGACCTATGGCCTGCCGGTGGTGCTTTCCAACTGCTCGAACAATTATGGCCCCTATCATTTCCCGGAAAAGCTGATCCCGCTGGTCATCCTCAACGCGCTCGACGAGAAGCCGCTGCCCGTCTACGGCGCCGGCGCCAATGTGCGCGACTGGCTGTTCGTCGAGGACCACGCGCGGGCCCTTGAACTGGTGGCCACCAGGGGGCAGCCGGGCGAGAGCTACAATGTCGGCGGCAATTCCGAGCGCACCAATCTCGGCGTCGTCGAGGCGATCTGCGATCTTCTCGACCTGAGGCGGCCGCGCGCCGGCGGCAAGCGCTATCGCGATCTCATCGCCTTCGTCACCGACCGCCCCGGCCATGACCGCCGCTATGCGATCGACGCCTCCAAGATCGCGCGCGACCTCGGCTGGGCGCCGCGGGAGGACTTCGACAGTGGCCTGGCCAGGACCGTCGACTGGTATCTCGACAACAAATGGTGGTGGGGGCCGATCCGCGAGCAGCGCTACGATGGCGCGCGGCTAGGCCGAGCTACGGCGCAAAAGCGCCCGATCGAGAACGCCCCGGTCGAGAACGCCCAGATCGAAAATGCAAGGGTCGAAAGCAGCCCGGCCGGGAACGCGGCCGAGAGCAGGAAGGTGACCACGTGAGGCTTGCCGTCACCGGACGTGAAGGCCAGGTAGCCGCAAGCCTGGTCGAGGCGGCGCGGGGCCGCGACGATGTCGAGGTCGTCGCCGTCGGCCGGCCGGTGCTCGATCTGGCGCGGCCAGACACGGTGTTCGCAGCCCTCGAAGCGGCAAGGCCCGACATTGTCGTTTCGGCCGCCGCCTACACCGCCGTGGACCAGGCCGAGGACGAGAAGGATCTGGCCTTCGCCGTGAACGCCACCGGCGCCGGCAAGGTGGCCGAAGCCGCGGCAAAGCTCGGCGTTCCCGTCATCCATCTGTCGACCGACTATGTCTTCGACGGCACCAAGGACGGCGCCTATGTCGAGACCGATCCGACCGCGCCGCTCGGCGTCTACGGCGCCTCCAAGCTCGCCGGCGAAGAGGCGGTGGCGGCCGCCAATCCGCGCCACCTCATCCTGCGCACCGCCTGGGCCTACAGCCCCTTCGGCAGGAACTTCGTCAAGACCATGCTGAGGCTCGCCGCCGAGCGCGACGAGATCGCGGTCGTCGCCGATCAATGGGGCAACCCGACATCGGCGCTCGACATCGCCGACGCGATCCTGCATGCGGCGGCGAAACTGGCGAACGACAAGAATTTTGCCGCCTTTGGCGTCTATCACCTGGTAGGAAGTGGCGACACCAACTGGAGTGGCTTTGCCCGTTATATCCTGGATACAAGCCGAGAGCTTGGTGGTCCTTATGCGCGGATACGCGATATCGCTACGGTGGACTATCCGGCCAAAGCCCGGCGTCCTGCCAACTCACGACTCTCAACGGTGAAGTTCGCCTCGGCGTTTGAATGGACCGCGCCGCAATGGCGCCGGTCTACCGTAGAAATCGTGTCCTATCTTGTGCTCGGAGAGGCAAGACGGGCAAACATACAACTGGACCAGTAGGCGACGCTGGAGGAACTATGACTGTTCAGCTATTTGTACCAAGTTTTCGCATTGAAGAGTGTCTGTCGGAAATCCGCGAGTGCCTCGAAAAAGGCTGGACGGGACTAGGCTTCAAGACAGCGGAGTTTGAGACGGCGTGGAAGGATTATACCGGAATTCCACACGCTCACTTTCTTAATTCTAATACCGTCGGACTTCATCTGGCCTTCCAGATTTTCAAGTCGAAGTATGGATGGACCAACGAGGACGAAGTCATAACGACGCCATTGACATTCGTTTCGACAAACCATGCCATTCTTTACGCTGGCCTCAAGCCGGTGTTCGCGGATGTTGACGAATATCTTTGTCTCGATCCTGAAAGCGTCGCCAAGCTCATCACCGACAGAACAAAAGCTCTCATTTTCGTCGGCATGGGCGGGAATGTCGGCAGGTATCAGAAGATCCTGGAAATATGCCGTGCGAGCGGCATCAAAGTTGTGCTCGATGCGGCTCACATGGCGGGAACGCGCGTTGACGGCAAGCACATCGGCGGTGAAGCTGACGTATCAGTGTTCAGCTTTCAGGCTGTCAAAAATCTCCCCACAGCCGATTCCGGAATGATTTGCTTCAAGGATGCCGAAGACGACGAGCGGGTCCGCAAGCTCACTTGGTTGGGCATCAATAAGGACACCTATGCCCGCACTGCTGCCCAGGGGGCTTACAAATGGATGTATGACGTCGAGGAGGTCGGCTATAAATTCCATGGCAACTCGATTATGGCAGCGATGGCCATTGTCCAGTTGAAGTATCTGGATATCGACAATTCCTTCCGGCGCCAGCTGGCCGTCTGGTATCGGCAGCATTTTGATGGGCACAACAGAGTAAGCGTCGTGCCAACCGCCAAGGGATGTGAATCTGCGCAGCATCTCTTGCAGATACGCGTGAAGAATCGCGACATGCTGATGCTGGCGTTGAACGAGCACGGCGTTTATCCCGGCGTCCATTATCGCGACAACACCGATTACCAGATGTACGCGTTCGCCGCAGGCACATGCCCGAATGCGGCAGCCGCAAGCCGGGAAATCATCTCCCTGCCTCTGCACCTTCGGATGCGCAAGCCGGATGTGGATCTGGTTTCCGAATTGGTCCTCAAATACGTACAATGAAGCGGCACGTCGCTCCCTTCGGAGACGGAACCGTCCTCTTGAGGCTTATGGAGGAAAGAGACCTCGAGACCATTCTCGCTTGGCGCAATCGCGACGAGGCGAGGGTCTGGTTCAAAAACTCCGGCAAGATTGCCTTCGATGCGCACCTTGCCTGGTACAAAAGCTACCTCCAAAAGGAAGACGATTTTTTCTTCCTAGTGGAAGCGAACGGGGTGCCGGTCGGCCAATGCGGTGTTTACGACATCGATAATGGAGGCGCCGAAATAGGGCGGTTTCTTGTCGCGCCGGAAATGGCGGGGAAAGGCTACATTGGGCGATCGTGCGCTGAGATCATCCGTTTCAGCATGGGGTTTCTGAATCTCTCCTATCTCTTTCTGGAAGTCATGGAGGAAAATGCCAAGGCTATTCGTGTCTACACACGCCAGGGATTCGCTGAAGAGAGCCGCCAGGACGGCTTAATTCGCATGGCCCTAGGCCGAGATAGAGCCCCATGATCCTAAGGCGCACCGTCAAGCGGATGCGGTGGTCGCCACATCGAACAGCTATGCGAGCCCGACATGGCTAGCATTCTAATGGTTATAGAAGCAAAGATTGCTACCACATATTTGCTAGAGCAAATCATGGGAGCCTGTCGATTACATGGCGTTGATTACGAAGTGAAGTTCCTCAATGAGCTTGAGATCGGCGACATTACTCCAAATACCATCCCGATGTTTGTGCGGTGCGGTGACCCGCTGGTTCTTTCGTGGGCACAGTTGCTTGTCGACGCAAACAGGTCGTACATATACTATATTGATGACAACTTCTGGCGGATCAGAGGGGAAAGTCCGCTTGCCGTATACTATCGGCACCCCCTTGTGAGAAAGTCACTGCAATTCGCAGTCTCCCATGCCGAAACGGTGATCGTCAATTCTCCTGAACTAGCAACATTCGTTTCCAGATTTAATACCCGCGTCGCAATCCTGCCGGCTTTTTTCGATTTTTCGCTTATTGAGGGCGTGGCCCAATCTGCTAGCGAGGAAATCCGGATCGGATTTGCGGGAAGTCCCTCACGTGTCGACGATCTGGATCTGATCGCGCCACTTATAGAGCCGGTTCTGGAGAGATTCCCAAAAGCGCTTTTCGAGTTTGCCGGTGTTCTTCCGAGGGGGATCGCAGCGGGGGCGAGAGTGCGGTTCTTCCCGCATACCGGCGACTACGCCACCTACATCAGGTTCCAAGCTTCGAGGAATTGGGCAATTGGCTTGGCGCCACTGCTCGACCACGAGGCGAATCGCGGCAAGACCGACAACAAGTATCGTGAATATGGCGCGTGCCACATAGCTGGTGTCTACTCAAATATTCCTCCTTACAGAAACGTCGTGAGAAACAATGAAACTGGAATATTGATAGAAAACACAACAGAGTCATGGTTAAAAGCTATATCAGTTTTAATTGAATCGCCTGAAATGCGAAAAAAAATCGAGAATATGGCGTTTAAATACATAAAAAATCAGTACGATTTGCCTGTAGTTTCCTGTGAATGGGCAAGTTTATTCGAGAGATTGGATAGTACGCGACCGAAAGATATAAAGCCGCTTGCGAGTGGAGGGCTTGGGTGGAGAAAGATTTTAAGAAAGTTAGAAAGATACGCGATTTATGTATTTATTTCTTATAAGGAGGGTGGAGTTTATTTGGTAGTTAGGAGAGCTGCAAAAAAATTAATGGTAATCGCTTGATGTTTTATTTCCTGTTACCTAATCCGACCCGGTTGCGCCATTTGCTGCGGGCGTGCGCGCGCCGAGGGCTTGTGGTCGCTCTGGGCGATGTCGTGTCAACTGATCCAGATCTGCCCGCACCCAAACCTTGGAATTGCCCGAAATGGCGTCATTGCTGGAAACGAAACGATCTTGGGCAAACCGGTGCAGTTCATGAAGCATAGCTATTCAAGCGCGGACAAGAGCAGGCTGCTCCGAGATGTTATCCGCTCGCTGCTGCTGCATCGCGTCTGGTTTTTCATCGGCATGCAGGACGTCAAGCGTCGCTACCGTCGTTCGTTCATTGGTCCATTGTGGATTCTGCTCAACCTCGGCATGTATGTTGGGGCCATTGGCTTCGTCTATGGCGTCATGTTCGGGCAAGATCTGAAGGCGTTTCTACCCTATCTGATGCTCGGTTTTGTCACTTGGGGGGTGATTTCCGCGTCCGTAGTCGATGCCGGCACGGTCTTCGTGAGCGCTGAAGGTTATATTAAGCAGTTTTCATACCCAAAGCAGATATATATCTTTCGAGCAGTCGTAAGCGCCAGTACAAATTTTGCAATGGGTCTATTGGCCGTGGCTGTAATGCAAATTTTTATAGGAACCATTCAGATTTCCGGATGGATTTTGGCTGTTCCTGGTCTGGTGTTGCTATATATTGCGCTACTTGGCCACACTGCTATCTTTGCTTATCTGGGAACCGCCTTCCGCGACCTGCCGCATGCCTTGGCCGGCGTGTTGCAAGTAGTGTTCTATCTGACCCCGATTGTCGTTCCTGCGAGTATCCTAAAGACTCATGGCCTAGAATTTGTTTATCTCCTCAACCCGATCTATCACTTGATTGAAGTCGTTCGCAATCCAATACTGACTGGAGGCTTGGCACCGCTCTCGAGCTATAGCTTTGTGTTCGGCTATATTCTGGTGGTGTATTGCGTTGCCTGGTACGTGGCGTGGCGGCTGGACAAGAAGGTGGTGTTTCTCCTTTGATGCAGAATTTCATACGATTACAGAACGTCGGTGTGCGTTTCACCGGCGATATGAACACCGACGGCTTGATAGGATGGCTAGCCAGAAAGCGGAGCGGAGGCGCAACCCCCAGCACCTATAGTGTTGAGGCTCTCAAGGACGTCACCGTCGCTATCGAACAAGGCGAAAGGGTAGGGCTTATCGGACTTAACGGGGCGGGTAAGAGTACCCTGTTGAAGGTGATGGCAGGTATCTACACGCCGACCAGCGGCATCGCAGAAACGGAGGGCCATATCTGCCCTATGTTCGAATTTGCAACCGGTTTCGAAATGCATCAAACCGGTCGAGATAATATACGCATCCGAGGGTTGCTACTCGGCATGACGCCCGATGAGGTCGAAGCCAAGCTGCCGGAAATCGAGGATTTTACCGAGCTCGGAGAATTCTTGTCATATCCCGTCCGCACGTACTCTGCGGGGATGTTCATCCGCCTAGCATTTGCTGTATCTACAAGTATAAATCCAGAAATACTTTTGATTGATGAGGTTATGGGAGCCGGAGACATTCGCTTTGCACATAAAGCTAAGAGGCGCATGTTTGAATTTATGGAGCAGGGTAAGATATTAGTTTTCTCGTCGCACAATTTCGACCTATTGAGAAGCTTTTGTTCTAGGACAATATGGCTCGAAAAAGGAAAGATCGTCATGGATGGCAGCACGGAGGACGTAATAGAAAAATACGAATCGGTGCAGTCATAATTTTTTTGCGCGATGGATATAATCTATACCTGACAGACGAGGTTGCGAGGAAATTAGCATGAAGTTTGGCGACTGCGGGCACGATCTGTCTATAAGGCGCTTAGAGAAAGGAAGATCGGAGCCGAAGGTGACGGTTATTCTTCCCACATTTGCGCGCGCGGACGGACCTCTGCAGCTATCGATTGAGAGTGTCCTTTCGCAGAGTTATGGTGACTTCGAACTCATTGTTGTCGATGATGGTTCGCGCGATGGAACCGCTGATATATTGAATGAATATTATTCAGCTGACACTCGAGTCGTCATCCACTCTTATAAATATAACAGCGGCCTTCCAGCTTTACGTGTGAATCAGGCTGCGCTTCACGGTCGTGGCAAGTACATCGCCTACCAATTTGACGATGATCTTTGGACGGAAGACAGCTTGAAGGTTCGCATGGCATGGCTCGAGCGCCAGTCCGTACCAAGCGTCGTCTATGGAAGTTGCGACGCCTATCGCGCGACGGAAGAGGGCGAGGTCTTCCTGCGTGTACTCGGGCAGGAGTTCAACTATGCCCTTCTCCTGCAAGGCAATTATATCGCGAACAACTCAGTGATTCACCATGCCGCTCTTTTCGAGAAGCACGGCATGTACGATCCTCACGTGGTGGCCAGGCGATATTCGGACTACGATCTTTGGCTGCGCTTCGGACGGAGCGCGCCATTCCAATGGATAGATACGACGTGTTCGGTTGTTCGCGCTAACATGGTGAACTCGCTTGGTCGCGATATACGGGCAGATTTTACCCGCACCTCAAAATACCTGCAAATTGATCGGGATAGAAAGCTAAGCCCTAACAATATTTCTCATTATGATCTGATTTCAGCGGAAAGTTGGCGGAATAGGTTCTCGGATAGAGAGATAAGGGAATATTATAGAGAGGAGGCGTTACCCTTCATATCTAAGTTCAATGACTATTGTAGTCCCACAGAAATGGCTGTTGCGGCATCTGGAGCAATGCAGCACAGGCGCGTCTTGGTGTCGAAGCCGGACTACAGCACGTCTGTTGATGTAACCATACGCAATTTCGAGCGGCTTGAGGGTCAGCGGGGCTTTACTAGTACCTTCGTTAGGGAACGAGATATCTCTTCCTTCGACACGTCGGATACAGACATCGCCATTCTATACCGCACTGTGGGTCCGGCAGAAAAGTTGGTGACGGGCACTGAGCGAAAAGAAATCCCCTGCGCCTACCTTATGGATGACAATATGCTTCGCTTCCATGAAGTGGGGCCGGAACATTCCTCTATCGCGCCTGGAACACCAGCATATCGCAGCATAGTGGCGCAGGTAACCGCTTCTGATGCCGTTATTGGATATAGCGATCAAATTATCGACGATTTCAAAACGTATAATTTGCATGCAATTAGGTTAAATGCGAATATCCAGCGTCGCTACATAAAGCCGCGTTTTTACAAACGTAATGAGAAGATTCGGATTGCGATATTTAGCAATAAATTCCGCGCGCCGGTTATTAGAAAAATATGGCCAGGGCTTCAACGCATTGCATCGGAATACCAAGACAAGGTTGAATTTCATTTCTGGGGAATTGATCCAGGTGATTTTCCGACACTGAAATGCGATGTTTATTTCAGGCCTTTCACGCATTCTTACGAGCGATATCTGGATGAGTTGAGCAGCACGTATTTTGATCTTTCACTCACGCCTCTCGAGGGTGAGACACGTGCAGATCAAAGCAAGAGTCCTATCAAACTGCTGGAGTCGGTCGCGGCCGGTGCAGTTAGCGTGATGAGTGACGTGCCACCCTATAGCGGCCTACCTGATTCGGTTTGTGTCAAAGTACGCAATCGGCCGGAGGATTGGGCCGACGCGATTGAAGGTCTGCTCACACTCAAGGCGGAGCAACGCGACGAAATCTTGGAACGGGCACGGGCATTAGTCGAAAATGTCTATACTGCGGAGGTGCAATATTACGATGTTTATGGTGCGCTCGCTGCGACGGGGCTTCATGCGCGTTTGAAGAATAAGGCAATTCTATACGCATTTCACGAAGCCGCCCTGGGAGGAGCAACACTTCATTTGCTACGGCATGTACGGCTTGCGGCGTCATTCGGCTTCGCGGTTGTTGGTTTGGTTCGGCGGGATGATAGGTTTGGGGTAGAGTTTGCTCGTCGTTGGCGCGAAGCAGCGAAAAATGCACCTTTGTTGGAGGAAGATTGGCCTCACGGAGCGAATAGAGTCGATGAATCTAAGGCACGGTCACTAGATGTGACCGATACGGAGGTCGCTCTACGCATCGGGGAAAAACTAGCCGATTTGAATGTTGGGCTTGTTCATTTTGCTACATGGCAGCCAACTATGACGGCACTCGGGTCGGTACTTGGCGTTCCAGTTGTCGCCAGCGTGCACCAATATTACGAAGGGGCCAACACACGGGCCTTCGCCCATGCAATTCATTGTTCCTCGTCAACCCATGGTGAGCGATGGAAGAAGGCGTCTGGGGTTCCCGTACGGCGCATTGTCTGTCCGGTTGACAGCGTCTTTTTCTCGCTTTTCCAGGACCGTGAGTCTCGGAATTTTGCTATGCAAGGTCCGTTGCAGATAGTCGTCTCCGGCACGCTCCAGCCTCGCAAGAATCAACTCGCTGCCATTAAGGCGGCTCTTCTTCTGCGGAAGGCCGGGCACGACGTTACGGTTCATGTGATCGGTTACGATAACCTCCGTCCCGATTACGCTAAGGTATGTCGCGATTATGTGGTGGAGCAAGGTCTAGAAAACCATGTAATTTTTCATGGTTTCGTTTCCGATCCGGAACGCTTCTACGCTAGCTGCGACTTGTTGCTTATTTCCGCACTAGACGAATCCATGCCGCAGACGATGCTTCAAGCTATGGCGTCCGGTTTGGCTGTTGTGTCACCTAACGTTGGCGGTGTGTCCGAATTGATAAAGCATCGCTATAGCGGTTTGATAACAAAGAATACGTCATCCGAAGAACTGGCGAACGCAATCAAGGAGTTTCTTGGGTATTCAACTGTACGGCGGGCGGAGATGTTGCGCACTGCCTACCGGACGATATCTATCCTTGGACGCTCGAGCTATGTCCGCGCGGAATTGATGGACCTCTATTCCGACGCCTTCAAAAGATTGGAGCCCACGAAGTCCATCAACATGGTTACCGACATCTCGGAAGTTCGGCCAGACCTGCTCCGCGAGAGATTTGAACCCGGTGTGGCTTCCACAATTGCCAGGCTCCATTCGGAGGTGGAGGCGCAGCATTTCTCGCGCCCACTCAGGCTTGCGAGAGCCGTCACCTGGCGGTCGAGCGAAGTGTGGGGTTCGATTTCCTCCGTATTCGCGCCGCTTGAGTTGTTCAGCCACCGGCACTTCGGTCGGACGCGACGTGATGAACTGCGGCTGAGCGAGAGTCTATCAGACATATCCTATAGAGAGTATACCGTGCATTTCGCACTTCCCTCCCTGGAGGCAATCCATCTTGGCGTCGTGCCGCTTGCTACGACGTCAGTCGGGTTTATTGGCGTAGAAATCGTGTCAAACAAAGACAAAATTCTGGGCGCCACGACACGCTCCCTCGCGGGCCTTGAAGCAGATCTTCCAGCGAAATTTTCACTGAAGACACCTGTCAACGATCTTCAGGCGGGCTGGCGGCTCAGAGTATTCGTGCGGGAAGCGGACGTACCGGTCACCATCTATGAAGTAGTGCGGCCAACGGTGCTGCGCGGCGCGCCAAAGCGTTTCCCTTTTTCCAAGTTCGAGTAGTCGGCCAGGGGTGCCGCGTCCTAACAAGGCAGAAATGTCGATTAACTTGAGGCCGTTATTCGCAAAAGTTGTCAGGAAGGGCGCGTAACAATATAGGCCTGCCCTCCTGAGCGGAGGCTAACGGATTTAATGTCGTTTAGGTTCTCACCCCCTCTGCTGCGGATAATTTTCCGAATGAAGGCATCTGGATACCGCCGGTGTAAAAACTGAACGTCGCCAATGGTTTCGTAATTTTCCACTACCTCCTGACCCTCGCTCGGCCAAGTAGTAAAGATGCATGTTTTACGTGAGACACGAAGCAATTCGGCCACGAACTGCTCTATCTCGGGAATATGCCCGAGCACCTCGAAGCACAGGACCACGTCGAATTCCTGATCTTTGAAAACAAGCCCATAGCCGTCTCCGAAATGAAATTCGCCCTCGGGGAAATTTCTTCTCGCTATATCCAGCATTTTCAAAGACGAGTCGACGCCCATATAGCTGGCACCAGTTGGTAGATGCCTTACTAGCTTTTGGTGGATAAGGCCCGTTCCGCAGCCGACTTCCAAAATGGACGGTGCTGTAGCAGGAAAATGACCTAATACTATATCGACTAGCTCTTGGCGATGAGCGTCTTCAATTGGCGAGTTCTGCCAGATTGAATGAATCTCATTTGCGATTTCACCAACATCCCAGTTTTCCCAGTCTCGGCTCACTGATAACTTCCTCTGATTTCGAATGTCGGATCGGCAATTCGTAGGAGCATCCATCTAACCAGTAATCTGGGAAACATCAGGGCGGTAGCTTCCTACTAAGGCAATCGATGAACGCGGCAGTCTTCACTTTGACGTGAACTTCAAAAGTATCAGCTCGCTAGGTCCGCCGCAGCTGGCCATTGATTCATTCCAAAAAACCTCTAGCTCTCCCGCACTCTCCGCGCTAAGGCGATAACCGGGCGACGGGGTCGGGGATTTGCAATCTGAAGTGGCGGTGGACGATGTTCTGTCCAGGGCCGTTCTGATAGCATCCCCACGCCTGGAGCCAGTACTGCCCAATGACCGCATACGTAGAAGCCGTATCGGAACTCCGACCGAGGATGCGGCGCGCCATCATCATGGTCCAGGACCTCGTCATGGTCCTGGTCGCGGTTGCGCTTAGCCTCATCCTGTCGCAGTCGCGGCTTTCCTTCGACGCGTTCTCTTCCGGCGGGCTGGCGTGCTGGGCGCTCATCGTGCTCATCGCCCATCTGCTGTTCCGCACTTGCGGTCTCTACAACACCGTCTGGCGCTTTGCCTCCACGCCCGACTTCTTCAACATCCTGAAGGGCTGCGGCAGCCTGACGGTGGTCCTCTATCTGGCCTCGCTTGCCTTCCGCTTCTTCTTCCAGCCGGTCGCCGGCCTCAACGAGCGCCAGTTCATCGTCTTCTTCCTGGTCTCCTTCACCATCATTTCGGCGCCCAGGCTCTATTATCGCTTCCTGCGCGACGGCGCGAGCTGGCGCATCCTGCGCCGCGCCGCCGGCGATGCCTCGACCAAGCAGGCGCTGTTCATCGGCCGGCTGAGCGAGGCGGACCTGATCGTCCGCTTCACCCGCACGGCCATGCCTGCCGAATACGCCATCGCCGGCATCATGGCCACCGAGAGCGACGCGCCGCTCGGCACGCGGATCCAGGGCGTTCCGGTCGTGGCGCTGCGGCCGCGCCTGGTCGAGGTGCTGGAGGAATATGTCAAGGGCACGGAAAACCTCGACCTCCTGATCTTCGGCCAGGGGGTCGAGCGCGAGATCGAGGACTATGCCGAGCTGGTGCGCATCGCCCGCCACAGCGGCATCGCCGTCGTCCAGTTTTCCGGCCTGTCGGAACTGGGGCAGGGCGGCAAGCTGGTTCTCGATGCCGTCGAGATGGCGACCATCATGCGCCGTTCGGCGGTAGCCACCGACATCACGCGCATCGGCGCCTTCGTCGGCGGCAAGCGCGTGATGGTCACCGGCGGCGCCGGCTCCATCGGCCGCGTGCTGGTCAAGCGCGCGCTGGAACTGGGCGCCGAGGCGGTGCTGGTGGCCGACAATTCCGAGTTCGGCATCTTCCAGCTCGATCAGCAGACCGACGACGGCGAACGCGACCGGCTGACCAGCCGCATCGTCGACGTCACCGACCGGCCTCACATGACGCGCCTCGTCAGCGAGTTCAAACCCGCGATCATCTTTCACGCCGCGGCGCTGAAGCACGTGCCGCTGCTCGAGGAGAACTGGGAAGCGGCGATCGAGACGAATGTCTTCGGCACGCTCGCCTGCGCCGAGATCGCCGCCGAATGCGGGGTGCCGCAGTTCCTGCTGATTTCCAGCGACAAGGCCGTCGACCCGACTTCGGTGCTGGGCGTCACCAAGCGGGCGGCCGAACAGGTCGTCTCCTCGCTGCATGAAGCCCAGGCGGCCTCGCGGCCGCTGCGTGCCGGCGCGGCAAATGGCCACCATGCCGGCGCCCCCGATCTGCGTCACTCGGGCACGAAATTCATCGCCGTGCGCTTCGGCAACGTCTTCGGCTCCAACGGCTCGGTGGCGACCATCTTCCAGGCGCAGATCGAGGCCGGCGGGCCGGTCACCATCACCGACCGGCGCATGACCCGCTATTTCATGACCGTGGCCGAGGCCGTCGACCTCGTCATCATGTCGGCCGCCGATGCCGAGCAGCGCCGGGGCGCGGATGACTACGCCATCTACATGCTCGACATGGGCAAGCCCGTGCCGATCCTCGAAGTCGCCGAAACCATGATCCGCATGGCCGGCAAAAGCCCCTATACCGACATTCCGATCCGCTTCACCGGCATCAGGCCGGGCGAGAAGCTGCACGAGACGCTGCATGCCGAGAACGAGGAGGTGGTCAAGCTCGACACCGCCAAGATCTTCGGCCTCAGGACCAGCGTCATCGAATGGCCGAAGATCGAGGCGGCCCTGCCGGCGTTGGTGGCCGCGATGCACGATCGCGACAAGGCCGCCGCGCTTGCCATCCTGGCAGGGCTCTACGGGGTGGAAGAAGCTGTTGGCGGCGCGCGTGAAGATGCGTCGCCGAAAACGGCCGGACAGGTCGGTTAACATGTCTCCCGAAAGTGGAAACCGGTTTCGGGATAAAGACATGCGTAAAATCAAAACTTTTAGACCTGTGCCGTACGCCAGCAATTGTCCATTGAAACCTGTTCAAGCACCCTTCGGGCAAGTGATTTCAGAGCCGTGACCAGAAGAGATCAGCGCGTGGCCGTTCTCATGGGCACGAAGGATGGCGCGGCCTATATCGGCGAACAATTGCAATCCTTGGCTACGCAATCCTGGCCGCTCGTCGATCTCTGGGTCTCCGACGACGGCTCGTCGGACGCCACAACCGCAATCGTCGAAACGTGGCGATCCCGCTGGACCAAGGGGTCCCTCACCCTTTTGCAAGGCCCGCAAAGGGGCTTCGCCGCCAATTTCCGCTCGATGATCATCGATCCGTGCATCGATGCCGATTTCTACGCCTTTTGCGACCAGGACGACGTCTGGGAGCCGGACCGGCTGGAGAGCGCAATCCGCTGGATGGAGGGAGAGGACATCGAAACGCCGCTCCTGTTCTGCTCGCGCACGGCGACCATTTCGCAGACCGGCGTGCCGGCCGGCTATTCGCCGCTGTTTCGTCGCCCGCCGTCCTTCCGCAATGCGCTGGTGCAGAGCATCGCGGGCGGCAACACCATGCTCTTCAACCGCGCGGCGCGTCAGCTTCTGGCGAAAGCATCGGCGAGAACCGAGTTCGTCAGCCATGACTGGTGGGCCTATCTCATCGTCACCGCCGCCGGCGGCAAGGTCCGCTACGAGCCGCGGCCGCTGGTTAGATACCGCCAGCACGCGGCAAATCTCGTCGGCGCCAACGTCTCGTGGGGGGCGAGGTTTTCAAGACTGGGACGTCTGTTCAAGGGCCAGTTCGCCACCTGGACGGACAGCAATCTGCGCGGCCTCGCCGTCAACCGCGACCTCATCGCGCGCGACACCGCGCTTTGCCTTCGCCTGTTCATCAGGGCGCGCAAAGGCAGTGTCTTCAAGCGCTTCGGCCTGCTCGGCAAAAGCGGCGTCTACCGGCAGACATTCATGGGCACGCTCGGGCTCTACATCGCTTTCCTTTGGCGACGGATCTGAGCGATGACCGCGAAGCGCGTGCTTGACCTCGCGGTCGCCGTTCCGATGCTGGTGGCGGCGGCTCCCGTCCTGCTTGTCGCGATGCTGGCAATCAGCGCGACGTCGCCCGGTCCGGCCATCTTCTCGCAGATCCGCGTCGGCCGGGGAGGAGCCCTCTTTGCCTGCCGCAAATTGCGCACGATGTATCGCGCAACGCCTTCCTTGCCCACGCACGAAGCGCCGGCCGGTTCGGTCACCGCGGTCGGCAAGGTGCTGCGGGCAACCAAGATCGACGAATTGCCGCAGCTCTGGAACGTGCTCAAGGGCGAGATGAGCCTTGTCGGCCCTCGTCCATGCCTGCCGACGCAGGCGGAACTGATCGAACGGCGCAGGGAACTGGGCGTGCTCACCGCACTTCCAGGCATCACAGGGCTCGCGCAGATCAAGGGGATCGACATGTCCGATGCAAAACTTTGCGCGGAAACCGACGCGGCCTACATCAAGGCCGCCTCGACCAGCCTGGACCTCAAGATATTGCTGGCTACGTTCTTTTGAGGCGCTCCCGGAAGGAAAGCTACGGCGAAGGCGCCGAGCCTGGCCGCTTTCCGGAATCGTTCTGACCGGCCTGCCGCGCCAGTTCCTCAAGCCGGCCGAGCGTGTCGGTTTCCGGCATCCAGCCCTCCGAGGCCAGCAGGGACGGGTCACAGATCTGCGTCGCCATCAAGGCTTGCCATGGCGCCTGCCGGCCAAGCAGCGTGGCCAGCAGGCGCAGCGGCAAGGCCGGCATGGGGAAAAGCCGGGCCGGCCGGCCGTATCCGCGCCGGAACGCGGTGATGATTTCGGACATCGCAACCGGCGAAGCATCGCTGAGCACATAGATCGGGTGCGGCGGCGTGGGACGGGTCAGAAGATGCATCACGGCGCCGGCCACGGCGTCTTGCGAGACGAGCGAGCGAACCGCCGTCAGGGCGGCTTCTGGCAGCGGCAGGCCATTGGCAGCGAGGCGCGTCAGCCCGCGCAGATTTCCCTTCATGCCTTCGCCATAGACGGGCGGCAGCCGCAGCGCCGTCGCCCCGGCGCGCCCTGCCGCTGCGAAAGCCTCCTGCGTTTTGATCTCACCTTCGCGCTTGGAACGCCCATAGGCGTCTTGCGGGGCAGGGGGCGTGGCCTCGTCGATGGTGCCGCTGAAACCGGCGCCCACCACGGCGCGGATCGAGGAAAGATAGATGAAGCGCCCGGCGGTGCGCATGGCCGCCGCCTGGGCGAGCCGTCCGGTCAGCATCGCATTGACGGCCTGGAAGTCGGCCTCGCCGGCGCGGCGGTCATTGTTGAGCGCCGCACAGTGGACGACATGCGTCACCTCGCGCATCAGCTCCAGGAAGGCTTCGTCCGGCGCATCGGCGCTGGGCAGCGCTACGGCATCGTCCGCGCCCGCCAGTTGCTGCGGCTGGCGAGAGGCGATCCGTATGCCGAATCCGGCCTCACGCAACCGGCTGACGACCCGGCGTCCAATGAAGCCTGTCGCGCCGGTGACCAGGACCTTCATGGTTGCAGGCTGGCGTCCGGCGCCGCCGCAGGCGCGCTTCTCCCGGTTGGCGCTGCCGTCCGTCCGGATGCAAGGTAGGTACCCGAGATCAGGAACACCATCAGCGTCGCGTCGAGGATGTCGTGACCGACCAGGATGCCGGCCATTCCGCCGGTGAGATAGGTGATGACCGCGACAAGGACGATCGTCGCGCCGAACCGCTCCACCGGATCGACGCTGAGGCGCAACGTCCGTGCCGCGTTCCAGGCGGCGACGACGAAAATCGACGCCAGGGCCAGCGCCCCCAGCAGACCGGCCTCGACCAGCGCGGTCAGGAAGCCATTGTGAAAATGGCTGAAACCCGCGCTTAGGCCGAACTGCTCGTGAAAACCCTGCTTCATCAGCGCCCGGCTCGCCGAGATGCCATGGCCGAAAATCGGCATGTCGCGAAACGCGGCAAAGCCGATTTCCCACATCGCCACGCGCAGGCCGAGCGCCGTCGAATGGTCACCATTGGCGTTCAGCGCATCCCAGTCGCTGACCAGGAAGTCGGTTCTATCCAGCACGGCGCGGGAGCCGATGGCGGCGATCACAAGGGCGACCACGACGCCGATCGCCACGAAGCGTGCCAGGCTGGCGCCGGTGAACCGGCGACGGTTGATGAGAAGCACGACGATGCTGGCGATCGGCACGGCCACCCAGATCATGCGCGATCCCGAATAGACAATCGCAATGGCTCCGGCGACCGCCGCCAGGACCAGCAGCTTCCAGCGTTTCTCGATGCCCGACAGCGCGCCGGCAAGGCATGTCATGACGGCAAGGCAGGTAACGGTTGCGAAGACGATCGGATTGCCGGCGCCGCCCTCCGCCCTCACGCCGAGCCGATGATACTGGAACACGGCCATCGCCAGCGCGCCGAAGCAGGCCGCGGTGCTGGCCAGAATGGCGATGCGTGCCAGCGCGCTCTTCTCGGTGATGCTCCAGGTCGAATAGGAGATGGGGAAAAGCAGGAAGGTGATCAGCGGCAGGAAAAACCGTAGATCGGCGGCCAGCGTGCCGTTGACGATCGAAGCCAGAACCATGGCCGCGCAATAGGCATAGATCGCCACCGTCAAGGCGAGCATCGGCCGGTCGATGTTGAAGCGCCGCCGTTTCGCGGCCAGAAGCATCGCGGACCACACGCCACCGGCATTGAAAGCGATGCTGACCAGCGATCCAAGCACCGGCGGCGAGAAAAAGCAGACGATCGAGAAATAGATATTGATCTGGGCGGGCGTGAGGTGGCGCCGGAGCGTTGTAAACGGGTTCAAATGCTTGCTTCGCAATTTTCCAGGTTGCGCCCGGATCCATGGAGCCAGCCAGAGGCCGCCTCGCCGATCTCCGTTTGCCGCGCCTTGCCCGTTCCCCGAGCCCGTATAGCGGCTGGCGCCGCTCCGCGATAGTGCGGTCGACGATGTTGCGGCAGAAATTCCCGATCAGGCCACGATCGGACGGCCTCGGAATTCCCCGGACGCCACGGGCTTTCTCCGCTTCCGCGTTTTCGATGGCTCCGGCAGGATTTTCCGCTTTGCCGGCCGCGCTTGGAAAATTCGTTCTCTAATCACCTCGCGCCGCGCGGGTCTTGCATTGTTATCGGCGGCGCCGATCTGTTAGAACGCCCGCACGAAACAGTTTGTCTGAAGTGAAATCTGCGCCCGGGGGGCATGGAATTGCGCCTGCGATGCAAGATTTCCGCTCCACGGCACGAAAGAACGCTCGACGCTCCATGAATATCGCGCTCACGCATCTGCAGCGGCTCGAGGCCGAATCCATCCACATCTTCCGCGAGGTCGCGGCATCTTTCTCCAAGCCGGTGATGCTCTATTCGGTCGGCAAGGATTCGTCCGTGCTGATGCATCTGGCGATGAAGGCCTTCTATCCGGCCAAGCCGCCTTTCCCGTTCCTGCATGTCGACACCACCTGGAAGTTCCGCGAGATGATCGCCTTTCGCGATCAGATGGCGCAGAAGCTTGGCTTCGACCTCCTGGTCCACGTCAATGAGGATGGTGTTCGCGAGGGCATCAACCCCTTCGATCATGGCTCCAACACCCACACCCATGTGATGAAGACGGTGGCGTTGCGCCAGGCGCTCGACAAATACGGCTTCGACGCCGCATTCGGCGGCGCCCGCCGCGACGAGGAGAAGTCGCGCGCCAAGGAGCGCATCTTTTCCTTCCGCAACGCCCAGCACGCCTGGGATCCGAAGAACCAGCGGCCGGAAATGTGGAAGATCTTCAACACCCGCATCGCGCCGGGCGAATCGATCCGCGTCTTCCCGCTGTCCAACTGGACCGAGCTCGATATCTGGCAGTACATCCTGCAGGAAAACATCCCGATCGTGCCGCTCTATTTCGCCAAGGAGCGGCCGGTGGTCGAGCGCGACGGCATGCTGATCATGAAGGACGATGACCGCATGCAGCTGCGCCCCGGCGAGGCGGTCGAGAACCGGCTCGTGCGCTTCCGCACGCTGGGATGCTACCCGCTGACCGGCGCGATCGAGTCCGACGCCGACACGCTGGAGGCGATCGTCGGCGAGATGCTGACCGCGCGCACCTCCGAGCGCCAGGGCCGCCTCATCGACCGCGACGAGGCCGGCTCGATGGAAAAGAAGAAGCGCGAGGGTTATTTCTGATAATGCGCCACATCATGGCAAAAAGCCTCGCCCCGACCGATTCGATCCGCGACTACATGGCCGCGCAGGAGAAGAAGTCGCTGCTGCGCTTTCTCACCTGCGGCTCGGTCGACGACGGCAAGTCGACGCTAATCGGCCGTCTGCTCTCCGACACCAAGCAGATCTTCGAGGACCAGCTTGCGGCGCTCGAGAAGGATTCGCGCAAGCACGGCACCACCGGCGACGACATCGACTTCGCGCTGTTGGTGGACGGGCTGGAGGCGGAGCGCGAGCAAGGCATCACCATCGATGTCGCCTATCGCTTCTTCGCCACGCCGAAGCGCAAGTTCATCGTTGCCGACACGCCCGGCCATGAGCAGTATACGCGCAATATGGCGACCGGCGCCTCGACCGCCGATCTGGCAATCGTGCTGATCGACGCGCGCCAGGGCGTGCTGCGCCAGACCAGGCGCCATTCGATCATCGCCTCGCTGCTCGGCATCCGCCACATCGTGCTTGCGGTCAACAAGATCGACCTCGTCGGCTTCGACGAGACCGCGTTCGACCGGATCGTCACCGACTATGGCGAGTTCGCGAAGGAGCTCGGCTTCGTCAGCATCGCGCCGATCCCGATGTCGGCGCGCTTCGGCGACAACGTCACCAGCCGATCGGAGCGCACGCCCTGGTATTCTGGGCCATCGCTGATCGAGCATCTCGAAACCGTGTCGGTCGACGAGGCCGCCGTCGAGTTGCCTTTCCGCTTCCCCGTCCAGTATGTGAACCGCCCGAACCTCGATTTCCGCGGCTTCGCCGGTACCATCGCCTCGGGTGTGGTCTCTGAAGGAGACGAGGTCGTCGTGGCCAAGTCGGGCAAGGCGTCGCGGGTCAAGCGCATCGTCGCGCAGGGCGGCGATCTCGAGCAGGCGGTTGCCGGCCAGGCGGTCACGCTCGTCCTCGAGGACGAAGTGGAGGTGTCGCGCGGCAACCTGCTGGTGTCGCCGGCCGCACGGCCGCAGGTCGCCGATCAGTTTGCCGCCAACATCGTCTGGTTCGACGAGCAGGCGCTGCTGCCCGGCCGCTCCTACGTCCTGCGCACCGAGACCGATCAGGTCAGCGCCACCGTCACCGAGCTCAAATACCGGGTCAACGTCAACGATTTCGCGCATGAGGCGGCGAAGTCGCTCGACATCAACGAGGTCGGCGTCTGCAACCTCTCTACCCGCGCGCCGATCGCCTTCGATCCCTTCGCCGAGAACCGCACCACCGGCGCCTTCATCCTGATCGACCGCATCACCAACGCCACCGTTGGCGCCGGAATGATCCTGCATTCGCTGCGCCGCGCCGAAAACATCCATTGGCAGTCGCTCGACGTCGGCAAGCGCGGCCGCTCCGACCTGAAGAACCAGCGCCCGGCGGTGTTCTGGTTCACCGGCCTTTCCGGCTCCGGCAAGTCGACCATCGCCAATTTGTTCGAGAAGAAGCTGTTCGCGTCCGGCCGCCACACCTACATCCTCGACGGCGACAATGTCCGCCACGGCCTCAACCGCGATCTCGGCTTCACCGACGCCGACCGCGTGGAAAACATCCGTCGCGTCGCCGAGGTGGCCAAGCTGATGGCCGATGCCGGCTTGATCGTCATCGTCTCCTTCATCTCGCCCTTCGCCGCCGAACGGCGCGTGGCGCGCGAGCTGATGGCCGAAGGCGAGTTCGTCGAGGTCTTCGTCGATACGCCGTTCGAGGAATGCGCCCGCCGTGATCCGAAGGGTCTTTACGCGCGCGCCTTGAGCGGCGAGATCAAGAATTTCACCGGCGTGGATTCTCCTTATGAGGCGCCGCAGAATCCGGAAATTCACCTGAAGACTCTCGGCAGGAGCCCGCAGGAGATGGCGGAAGCCCTGGAACACTGGCTGACTGAGCGCGACATTGCCGAGGAGCAGTACGACAATGGCGGCGGTATCTGACGACGAGGCGATGTTGGGCGTCTTCGAGCGCCTGGCGCTCGAAGCCGGGCGCGAGGTGATGCGCGTCTTCCACGAGGGCTGCGCTGTCGACAGCAAGGCCGACTCTTCGCCGGTGACGGAAGCCGACCGCGAAAGCGAGAAGATCATCTTGGCCGGCCTGCGCGCCGCCTATCCGGAAATCCCTTGCGTGGCCGAGGAGGAGGTTGCGGCAGGTGTTTCAACGCCCGACCTCGACGGCGCTTTCTTCCTGATCGATCCGCTCGACGGCACCAAGGAATTCGTCAACCGCCGCACCGATTTCACCGTCAACATCGCGCTGGTCCGCCATGGCGTGCCGGAAGTCGGCGTCGTTTTCGCGCCGTGCACGGGGCGCTTTTTCTCCGGACGACCCGGCAAGGCCGAGGCGCTCGAGGTCGATCCCGACTATCGCGTGGCCGGCCGCCGGCCGATCACGGTGCGGGCAGGCGGCTCGCCGCTCGCCGTCGTCGCCAGCCGCTCCCACAACACGCCAGAGACCGATGCCTTCATCCGCGATCTCGGCGCCGCCGAGATCGTCTCGGTCGGCTCGTCGCTGAAATTCTGCCTGCTCGCCGCGGCGGAAGCCGACGTTTATCCGCGCTTCGGCCGCACCATGGAATGGGATACGGCGGCGGGCGACGCGGTGTTGCGCGCCGCCGGCGGCATGACGCGCACCCTGGACGGCGAGCCGCTCGTCTACGGCAAGCGCAACCAGGCGAGCGACAGCGATTTCGCCAACCCGCATTTCATCGCGACGGGGAAGAGCGCGGCTTAGGGCAGCGTTGCCAATTATCGATGCCGGCGGGACAGAGGGGCGTCCGGCGCCGACCTTTCAGGCTTTAAGCCGCCGCCACATGCGCCGAGTTCGACCCGATATAATTGCGGATCGTCTCGATGATGCGGTCCTGGTCGGCCTCGCTCAAATAGGCGTGCATCGGCAGGCAGAGGATCTGCTTTGGCAATGCCTCCGAGACGGCGAGGCCGGTCGGCGTGCGCGGATAATCCTTGTAGGCCACCTGCTCGTGCAGCGGCTTCACATAATAGATCACCGACGGAATGCCCTTTTCGCCGAGATGGGCCTTGAGCCCGTCGCGTTTCGGCGTCTCGATCGCATACTGCGCCCAGGCCGAGCGGCCATGGCCAAGATTGCGCGACGCCTTGACGATGTCGCCGAGGCCCTTGGCATAGCGGTCGGCGACGACCTGGCGCGCCACCATCTCATCCTCGAGGATGGCGAGCTTTTCGATCAGGATCGCCGCCTGCAGCGTGTCGAGGCGCGAATTGATGCCGACGCGGACATTGTCGTATTGCGTCTCGCCCTTGCCGTGGAAGGCGAACGAGCGGAGCTTGTCGGCCAGCGCGCCGTCATTGGTGAACATGGCGCCGCCGTCGCCATAGCAGCCAAGCGGCTTGGCTGGATAGAAGCTGGTCGAGCCGACATGGCCGAAAGCGCCGCACATCGTGACCTCGGCGGAACCGCCCATCGACTGCGCGGCATCCTCGATCACCAGAAGGTTCTCGCGCTTGGCGATCGCCATGATCGCCTCGTAGTCCGCCGAGAGCCCGAACAGGTCGACGGGGATGATCGCCCTCGGCTTCAGCCTTCCTTCCTTCTTGATCATCTCGATCGCCGCCTCGAGGCTGGCGATATCGATGTTGTAGGTGTCGCGGTCGACGTCGACGAAGACCGGCTCGGCCTTGGCCAGCGCGACGACTTCAGCCGTCGCGGCAAAAGTGAAGCTCGGCACGAACACCGCATCGCCCGGGCCGATGCCGGCGGCAAACAGCGGCAGAAGCAGCGCGTCGGTGCCGTTGGCGCAGGCGACCACATGCTTGACGCCGATATAGGCCGCCAGCTTGTTCTCGAATTCGGTAACCTGCGGGCCGAGGATATAGCGGCCGTCCTCGACGACTTTGTCGATAGCGACCTTCAGCCGGTCGCGGATACGTTCGCGCTGTGCGCCAAGATCGATGAACTGCATGTCGGCCTCAATGCCTGTAAAACCGGCCCGCTGGTAACAGACTTGAACCGGCTGAGAAAGCCGGCGGCGGCCGGCGCAAAATTGCTTATGTGTCGCAGCGTGTTACCGACTTTGCCGGCGCAATGCCTGAAAAAGCCGGAAATCCGAGCTTTGAGAGGCGTTTTCCGGCCTCTCTTATCGCGTCGTTCCACCGATGGGAAACATAAAGTGATCGGCCGCGAAGGGCGGGCTCACGTCCGTCCCCGCGCCGGATCAGGCGATCTCGTGCCGCCATGGCGGGTTGGCGCCGGCCCGCGAAACCGTTACCGCGGCGGCCTTGGCACCGAGTTCCAGCGCCTTGCGGATGGCGTCCTCGGAGAGGCTGCCGATCGCCGCCTTGGTGAGCAGGCCCTGCTCGTGCAGCGAAGCCAGGATGCCGGCATTGAACGTGTCGCCGGCGCCGACCGTGTCGATGACCTTCACCTTCTGCGGCATGACCGTGACCTTGTGCGCCTTGCTGTAGCCGACGGCGCCTTCGCCGCCATGCGTGACGACGATCAGCTGCGGCCCGCGCTCCAGCCAGTTGCGCACCACATCCTCGTGCGAGCCGGCCTCGTCGAACCATTTCAGGTCCTCGTCCGACAATTTCACGATGTCGGCCATCGCCATCATCTCGCGGATGCGTCTGAGATGCTTGGCCTTGTCCGGGATGAAGTTCGGCCGGATGTTGGGGTCGAGCATCATGACGCGGCTTTGGTGCTCGCGTCGCATGAATTCCTCATAGGCCGAGCCCGCCGGCTCAGAGATCAGGCTGATGGCGCCGAACAGCATCGCCTCGATCTCGGCCCCGAGCTTCGGCAGGTCCTCGATGGTCAGCATGCGCCCGGCGGTGTTCTCGTCATAGAAAGTGTAGGTCGCCTGGCCGTTGGTGAGCCGCACGAAGGCGAGCGTGGTCGGACGAGGGGAGGTGTGCGCATAGGTGGAACTCACCTTGCTGGCGCCGAGCGCGTCGCGGAATTGGCCGCCGAACAGGTCGGAGGAGAGGCCGGAAAAGAAGCCTGCCGGGGCGCCGAGCCGGCCGAGCGCGATCGCCGAGTTGAACACCGCGCCGCCGACATAGGGCGCGAAGGCCGCTTCGCCTTCCGTCGTGGTGCGCGGCAGCATGTCGATCAGGGCTTCGCCACAGCAAAGGATCATGTCGTCTCGGTCTCCGGCGGATGGATCACGCCCTTGCGGATGATGATGTTGGCAAAGAGCCTGGGTTCGCTGGTCGCCACGATCGCGTGCGCGGCCTTGACGCGTGCATAGAAGTCGGGCCCGGCCAGCGCAACCACCTTGTGGCCCGGCGCGCGCCTGGCGCAGACCGCTTCCATCTCGCGATGCACGGGGTCGGCGAGCGCCGGGTCGCCCTGCACCGAGGCCCGGAACAAAGCCTCCGGCACCGCCTCGTCCACCGGCAGCACGCTGAGCACGGCGTCGAGGACGGCTATGACGTGGTGGCCGTCCGCGCGGATCAGCCGCCGCGCCTGTTCCTCGGCCGGATAGTTGCCGTCGACGATCGCGATCTCGTCGCCATGGCCCATTGCCCTGAGCGTCGCCAGGAACTGAGGCCCGAGCAGCGACGGGATGCCGATCAGCATGTCAGGCGCCCCCGGACGTGTTCGGTCCGATCAGGAAGCGCTCGGAGAGCGGCAGACTGGCGCCGCCCATGGCGCGTGCGTGGATGCCGACCGTTCCCTCGCGCACGACAGGCAGTTTCAGTCCTTCGGCATCGATGCGGGCGATCGCTTCCGTGACGGCATCGACCAGCCGGCGCCGCACGTCGAGCGGCATCCAGCCATCGATGACCGCCGCTTCGAAATCGATGACCGACGAGGCAGCGACGATGGCATAGGCGAGCGCCCGCGAGGCGCTGGCGATCCACTCGTCGAGATCGGCGCCGATCTCGCCCCATTCCTGCGGCGAGGTCCAAAGATAGGAGCCGTCGATGCCCTTGGCGGAGAGCGCCCTTTCCAGCATCGCGATCGAGGCGACGTCGATGAGCTGCGTCGGCTTGCCGTCCGGCCCCGGCACCGGCATCGAGCCCAGCGCGCCGGCGTTGCCGTTCGGCCCGCTGTAGAGGCGGCCGTTGAGCACGATGCCGCCGCCGGCGAAGGCGCCGATATAGAAATAGACGAAATCGCGCGCCGCGCCGGCCCGCCCGAAGACGAGCTCCGCACCACAGGCCGACGTCGCGTCGTTCTGCAGGTAGACGGGAAACTCGCACTGCCCCTGGATGTCGGCGCGGATGTCGCGATGGCGCCATTCGTCCATGATCTCGCGCGGCGCGCCGGCCGTGTCTGCCCAGTTCCATAGCTCGAACGGCATGGCGATGCCGAGCCCGGCGATGCGCTTGTCCTGAGCCGGCGTCAGCGCGCCGCGCATCGTCTTGATGCCGGCGGTGACGAACTCGACGGTCTCGCGCGGTGCGGGATAGCGGTAGGAATGCTGCAGCATGGCGCGCACATTGCCGAGGAAGTCGATCAGCACGAGCTCGGCGCTGCGGCGACCGATCTTGAGGCCGATGAAAAAGGCGCCTTCCGGATTGAGCGCCATCGGGATCGAAGGTTGGCCGATCTTGCCGCGCAGCGGCGCCTGGCGCACGAGCAGCTTGTCTTCCTCGAGCTCGCGCATGATCACCGACACTGTCTGGGCAGACAACCCGGTCATGCGCGCAATGTCGGATTTGGCCAGGCTGCCATGCTGGCGCACCAGGGACAGCACGAGCCGCTCATTGTGGTCGCGCATGCCGCTCTGGTTGGTGCCGCGATGCAGCCGGCTTTCCAAAGCCTCGGGCGAACCGTGCCTCGCAATGCCGGTCTCCACCCTGTTCCTCCCGTCTGTTTCCCCTCGATGCTTTTCGTTCAGAATGAGTGAACAGCGCAAGAGTGTCAATAATAAATAAGAGTGATTTAATTATTGACAGCCGTTCCGGACTGGTGTCTCTTTGACATCGCGCCCATACTGGGAGAACTTCGGTGGGCGCTCCGCAGGCGCCGGTTGGCCGGCGCCGGAGTGGTTCACTGGGAGGAAATCATGCGTAAATGGACTATCCTGAAGGCGGCCGTTGCCGGCCTTGCCTTTTACGGCGCGATGGCCACGGCCTCGTATGCCGCCGACATCGTCGGCCTGATCACCAAGACCGAGGGCAACCCGTTCTTCGTCAAGATGCGCGAAGGCGCGCAGGCCAAAGCCAAGGAGCTCGGCCTCACGCTGCAGACCTTTGCCGGTAAGTTCGACGGCGACAATGACAGCCAGGTCGCGGCCATCGAGAATCTGATCTCGGCCGGCGCCAAGGGCTTCGCCATCGTGCCGAGCGATTCCAGCGCCATCGTGCCGACCATCAAGAAGGCGCGCGATGCCGGCCTGCTGGTCATCGTGCTCGACACGCCGCTCGATCCGATCGACGCAGCGGACGCCACTTTCGCAACCGACAATTTCAAGGCAGGTGAGCTGATCGGCGAGTGGGCCAAGGGCACGCTGGGCGACAAGGCCTCCAGCGCCAAGATCGCCTTCCTCGATCTCGCCACCAACCAGCCGACCGTCGACTATCTGCGCGACCAGGGCTTCATGAAAGGCTTCGGCATCGACATCAAGGATCCGAAGAAATACGGCGATGAGGACGACGCGCGCATCTGCGGCCATGAGATGACCGGCGGCGCCGAGGATGGCGGCCGCACCGCCATGGAAACGCTGCTGCAGAAGTGCCCGGACGTGAGCGTGATGTACACGATCAACGAGCCGGCGGCGGCCGGTGGCTACCAGGCGCTCAAGGCGGCCGGCAAGGATGACGGCTCGGTGCTGGTGGTTTCGATCGACGGCGGTTGCCCGGGCGTCAAGAATGTCGCGGCCGGCGTCATCGGCGCGACCTCGCAGCAATATCCGCTGAAGATGGCCGCCATGGCCATGGAAGCGATCGAGAAGTTTGCCAAGACCGGCGAAAAGCCGAAGCCGACCCCCGGCAAGGAGTTCTTCGACACCGGCGCCACGCTGATCACCGACAAGCCCGTCAATGGCGTCGAGTCGATCGACAGCAAGAAGGGCGCGGAACTTTGCTGGGGCTGACGCCTTCCTAAGACCCGCAACAACGGACTAAACTCACTGAAAGGGCGGCTCCGGCCGCCCTTTCCCGAAGCACGGGATCCTGGGAGGGGATAAAGATGAGCGACGACACAACCGGCTCGGTCTCGGCCGAGCGCGGCCTTCAGGGCCACGACCAGTCCGTGGCGAGTTTTGATGAGGACCGGGGTTCATTTGTCAAAACCCTGCAGCGCTTCCTGCACGAATATCCCACGGCCATCCCGTTCATTGTCCTGGTCATCGGCGTTTTGATTTTCTCGGTCGCGGCGGGCGGGCGCTTCTTCGCGCCGTTCAATCTTTCGCTGGTGCTGCAGCAAGTCACTATCATCGCCTTTCTGGGCATCGCCCAGACGCTGGTCATCCTGACCGCCGGCATCGATCTTTCGGTCGGCGCCATGATGGTGCTGTCGTCCATCGTCATGGGCAGGCTGACCGTCACCTATGGCGTGCCGGTCGAATTGAGTTTCGTGCTGGGCCTGCTCACCGGTCTTGTCTGCGGCCTGATCAACGGCGTGCTGGTGGCGGTGATCAAGCTGCCGCCCTTCATCGTCACGCTCGGCACCTGGAGCGTCTACGGCGCGATGGTCATCTACGTCTCGCATTCCGAGACCGTGCGCGCCCAGGACATCGAGGCGGCGGGACCGCTGCTGCAGTGGCTGGGCCACACGATCAGGTTGGGTGGCGGCGCGGTGCTGACCTACGGCGCCATCGCCATGATCCTGACGGCTCTGATCATCTGGTATGTGTTGAACCGCACCGCCTTCGGCCGCCATGTCTACGCCACCGGTGACGACGACGAAGCCGCACGCCTCGCCGGCATCAACACCCGCGGCGTGTTCATTGCCGTCTACACGCTGGCCGGCTTCATCTGCGCCGTCGCCGCCTGGGCGCTTATCGGCCGCATCGGCGCCGCAAGCCCGCTCGGCAACCAGACCGCCAATCTCGATGCCATCACCGCCGTGGTGATCGGCGGCACCTCGCTGTTCGGCGGGCGCGGCTCGATCGTCGGGACATTGTTCGGCGCGTTGATCGTCGGCGTCTTCCGCAATGGGCTGGCGCTCGCCGGCGTCGACTCGCTCTGGCAGGAGTTCACCGTCGGCATCCTCATCATCCTCGCCGTCACCATCGATCAGTGGATCAGGAAGATTTCGGCATGAGCACCCAGTCGATTCATCAGGTCCCCATTCTTCAGGCCAAAGGCCTCAACAAGCGCTACGGCAGGGTGGTCGCTCTCGACAATGCCGATTTCGACCTGATGCCGGGCGAGATACTTGCCGTCATCGGCGACAACGGCGCCGGCAAGTCGACGCTGGTGAAGGCGCTCTGCGGCGCGGTCATCCCGGACTCCGGCGCGATCGAGCTCAACGGCCAGCCGGTGCATTTCCGCTCGCCGATCGAGGCGCGCATGGCTGGCATCGAGACCGTCTACCAGAACCTGGCCTTGTCGCCGGCGCTGTCGATCGCCGACAACATGTTCCTCGGCCGCGAACTGCGCAAGCCGGGTTTTGCCGGGCAATGGCTGAGGAGGCTCGACCGCTCGGCCATGGCGCGCATCGCCCGCGAGAAACTGTCCGAGCTCGGGCTGATGACCATCCAGAACATCAACCAGTCGGTCGAAACGCTCTCGGGCGGCCAGCGCCAGGGCGTGGCGGTGGCCCGCGCCGCGGCCTTCGGCAGCCGCGTCGTCATCATGGACGAGCCGACCGCGGCGCTCGGCGTCAAGGAAAGCCGCCGCGTGCTGGAGCTGATGCTCGACGTCAAGAAGCGCGGCCTGCCGATCGTGCTCATCTCGCACAACATGCCGCATGTCTTCGAGGTGGCCGACCGCATCCACATCCATCGTCTGGGCCGTCGCCTCGCCGTCATCGATCCGAAACAATATACAATGTCCGACGCTGTCGCTTTCATGACCGGCGCCAAGGCTCCGCCGGAAGTTTTGGAGACGGCCTGATTGGGCCGTCTTGTTCCGGCACACGACCATTGGCCAGCCGTCTAAATCGATTGAGTATATGTTGCAATGCACTAGGATGGGCTGGGAGGAACGATACAAGCCGTTATGATCACGCCAGTTGAACGAGAGGCGAAATGACATCCGCCATGACGATCGAAGCCCCTGTTCTCGACAATCCCGATCCCAAGACCCTCGCTGAGGAGGTCTTGATGTCGCTCAAGTACCGGGTCGGCAAGGACACAACCGTCGCCACGCCCTATGACTGGTTGACGGCTTCGATCAAGGTCGTCCGCGACCGCATCGTCGACCACTGGATGCAGGCAACCAAGGAAGCCTATGACCAGCAGGAAAAACGCGTCTATTACCTTTCGCTGGAATTCCTGATCGGGCGCCTGATGCGTGACGCCTTTTCCAATCTCGGCCTGATGGAGAACATGCGCGAGGCCCTGTCCTCCCTCGGCGTCGACCTCGACCTCATCGCGGGGCTCGAACCGGACGCCGCGCTCGGCAATGGCGGCCTCGGCCGTCTCGCCGCCTGCTTCATGGAAAGCATGGCGACCGTCGATATCCCCGCCCATGGCTACGGCATCCGCTACGCCAACGGCATGTTCCGCCAGGAAATCCACGGCGGCTGGCAGGTCGAGCTGCCGGAGACCTGGCTCGATCACGGCAATCCCTGGGAGTTCGAACGGCGCGAGCGCTCCTTCGAGGTCGGCTTCGGCGGCTCGGTGGAATCGATCACCTCCAAGGACGGCCGGCTCGAACGCCACGTCTGGAAGCCGACCGAGCATGTGCTGGCAGTTGCCTACGACACGCCCGTCGCCGGCTGGCATGCCAGGCGCGTCAACACGCTGAGACTTTGGTCCGGCATGCCGATCGATCCGATCCTGCTCGACAAGTTCAACGCCGGCGACCACATCGGCGCGCTGGCCGAAAGCAACAAGGCCGACGCGCTGTCGCGCGTGCTCTATCCGGCAGATTCCCACATGGCCGGGCAGGAGTTGAGACTGCGGCAGGAGTATTTCTTCTCCACCGCCTCGCTGCAGGACATCGTGCAGCGTCATCTCAGCCAGTATGGCGACCTGAAATCGTTGCCCGACAAGGCGGCGATCCACTTGAACGACACCCATCCCGCGGTCGCCGTGGCGGAGCTGATGCGGCTCCTGATGGACGTCCACGGCATGGACTTCGACCAGGCCTGGGACATCACCAAGCGCACCTTCGGCTACACCAACCACACGCTGTTGCCCGAGGCGCTGGAAAGCTGGCCGGTGCCGCTGTTCGAACGTCTGCTGCCGCGCCACATGCAGATCGTCTACGCCATCAATGCGCAGGTGCTGCTCGAGGCCCGCGCCACCAACCAGTTCTCGGGCGATCAGATCGCCCGCATCTCGCTGATCCAGGAAAATGGCGACCGCCGCGTGCGCATGGGCAATCTGGCCTTCGTCGGCTCGCATTCGATCAACGGCGTCTCGGCCCTGCACACCGAGCTGATGAAGGAGACGGTGTTCGCCGATCTCCACAAGCTCTATCCCGACCGCATCAACAACAAGACCAACGGCATCACGCCCAGGCGTTGGCTGATCCAGTGCAACCCGGGCCTGACCTCGCTTGCCCGCGAGGCGATCGGCGACCGCTTCATGGACGACATCGAGGCGATCAAGGATCTCGATCCGCTCGCCGACGACGCGGCGTTCCGTGAGAAATTCGCCGCCGTGAAGCGGCAGAACAAGGTGAAGCTCGCCAACCTGATCGCCGATCGGCTCGGCGTTCGGCTCGACCCGTCGGCGTTGTTCGACATCCAGGTCAAGCGCATCCACGAATACAAGCGCCAGCTCCTCAACATCATCGAGGCGATCGCGCTCTACGACCAGATACGCTCGCATCCCGAGCGGGACTGGATGCCGCGCGTCAAGATCTTCGGCGGCAAGGCGGCGCCGAGCTACCACAACGCCAAGCTGATCATCAAACTGGCCAACGACGTCGCGAAAGTCATCAACGGCGATCCGTCGGTGCGCGGGCTGCTGAAGGTGGTGTTCGTGCCGAACTACAATGTCAGCCTGGCCGAAGTGCTGATGCCCGCCGCCGACCTCTCCGAGCAGATATCGACCGCCGGCATGGAAGCATCCGGCACCGGCAACATGAAGTTCGGCATGAACGGCGCGCTCACCATCGGCACGCTCGACGGCGCCAATGTCGAGATGAAGGAACATGTCGGCGACGACAACATCTTCATCTTCGGCCTCACCACCGCCGAGGTCGCCGATCGGCGCAACAATGGCTACAACCCGCGCGGCATCATCGAGGCGTCCCCTGAATTGTCGCAGGCCGTCGCGGCGATCTCGTCCGGCGTCTTCTCGCCCGATGACCCCAATCGCTACCGCGACCTCATGAACGGGCTCTACAGCAGCGACTGGTTCATGGTGGCGGCCGACTTCGATTCCTACGCCGCCTGCCAGCGCGACGTGGACCGCGTCTGGCGCGACAGCCCCGATTGGAACGCGCGCGCCATCCGAAACGTTGCCCGCATGGGCTGGTTCTCGTCCGATCGCACGATCCGCCAATATGCGAAAGAAATCTGGAACGTACCCGTCTGATGTGATTGCATGAGATCACGAACAATGTGGTGTCGTGCATGTCGCCCAAAAGTGCGTTGCGGTTTTCGGGCAACGACATGCACAAAACAAAATAACTCCCGGGGAGGGAACACCGCCTGATGAGGAAGCCGCGCGCGACCGCTGCGACAAGCGGGCCGGACGGACTGGCGCCAGCCGGCGATGTCGCGGCGATTGTCGCCGGAACGCATGGCGATCCTTTCTCGGTCCTAGGCGTGCAGGAAGCCGGTAAAGGCTTCGTCGCCCGCTGCTTCGTGCCCAACGCCGAATTCGTCACCGCCTATACGCTGACCGGCAAGGAGGTCGGCGAGCTCTCCCGCCGCGACGATGCCGGCTTCTTCGAGGGCAAGGTCTCGATCCGCAAGCGCCAGCCGCTGCGCTATCACGCCAGCAACGCCGGCGGCGACTGGTGGCTGACCGATCCCTATTCCTTCGGTCCGGTGCTCGGTCCGATGGACGACTATTACATGGCCGAAGGCTCGCATCTCAGGCTGTTCGACAAGCTCGGCGCCCACATCGTCGAACACGAGGGCGCCACCGGCGTGCATTTCGCCGTCTGGGCGCCCAACGCAAGGCGCGTCTCCGTGGTCGGCGCCTTCAACGATTGGGACGGCCGCCGGCACACCATGCGCGACCGCAAGGACACCGGCATCTGGGAATTGTTCATTCCCGATCTCGGCGCAGGCCAGCCCTACAAGTTCGAGATCATCGCGCCCGACGGCGTGCGCCTGCCGCTCAAGGCCGATCCGTTCGCCTTCGAGTCGGAACTGCGCCCGGCGACCGCCTCGGTGACGGCGCCGCCGATCGCGCATCAATGGGGCGACGAGGCGCATCGCGGCTACTGGCGCAAGGCCGATCCCAGGCGCGAGGCGATCTCGATCTACGAGGTCCATGCCGGTTCCTGGCAGCGCCGCGACGACGGCACGTTCCTGTCCTGGGACGAGCTGGCCGCGCGGCTCATCCCATACGTGGTCGACACCGGCTTCACCCATATCGAGTTCCTGCCGATCTCGGAGCACCCTTACGACCCGTCCTGGGGCTACCAGACCACCGGCCTTTACGCGCCGTCGGCTCGCTTCGGCGACCCCGACGGCTTCGCCCGCTTCGTCGACGGCGCGCACCGCGCCGGCATCGGCGTCATCCTCGACTGGGTGCCGGCGCATTTCCCTGTCGACGAGCACGGGCTGGTGAAGTTCGACGGCACCGCGCTCTACGAGCATGCCGATCCGCGCCAAGGTTTCCATCCCGACTGGAACACGGCCATCTACAATTTCGGCCGCCGCGAGGTGGTGTCGTTCCTCGTCAACAACGCGCTGTTCTGGGCCGAGAAGTACCATGTCGACGGCCTGCGCGTCGACGCGGTCGCCTCGATGCTCTACCTCGATTATTCGCGCAAGGCCGGCGAGTGGATCCCCAACGAGAAGGGCGGGCGCGAGAACCTGCAGGCCGTCTCGTTCCTGCAGAAGATGAACAAGGAGCTTTACGGCCACCACCCCGGCGTGATGACGATCGCCGAGGAATCGACCTCATGGCCGAAAGTGTCGCGTCCCGTGCATGAAGGCGGCCTCGGCTTCGGCTTCAAGTGGAACATGGGCTTCATGCACGACACGCTGGAGTATCTCTCCAAGGAGCCGATCTTCCGCAAGCACCATCACAACGACATCACCTTCGGCCTGGTCTACGCTTTCTCGGAAAACTTCGTGCTGCCGCTGTCGCATGACGAGGTCGTGCACGGCAAAGGCACGCTGCTCAACAAGATGGCCGGCGACGACTGGCAGAAGTTCGCCACGCTGCGCGCCTACTACGCCTTCATGTGGGGCTATCCCGGCAAGAAGCTCCTGTTCATGGGCCAGGAATTCGCCCAGCGCCGCGAGTGGAGCGAGGAACGCGCGCTCGACTGGGACCTGCTCGAATTCGCGCCTCATCGCGGCGTCTGGCAGGCGGTGCGGGATTTGAACTACCTCTACCGTTCGCGCCCGGCGCTGCATGCGCGCGATTGCGAGCCGGAGGGCTTCTCCTGGCTGATCGTCGACGACCGCGACAATTCGGTCTTCGCCTGGCTGCGCAGCGCGCCGGACGGCAATTCGATCGCCGTCATCTCCAATTTCACGCCGGTGCCGCGCCAGAACTATCGCGTGCCGCTGCCGAAGGCGGGAAAATGGCGCGAAATCATCAATACCGACGCCGAGGTCTATGGCGGCTCCGGCATGGGCAATCGCGGCGTGGTCGAGGCGAGCGGGGAAGGGGGAGGCATATCGGCGACGATGCTCTTGCCGCCGCTGTCGACGATCATGCTGGAATTCGTCGCGGATTGAAGCAGATGATGTCTCATCCTGCTCTTGCAACGGTCGGGGCAGCTTGTTTGGGAGGGTAACAAAATGGCAGAGATCAAAAGAACCCAGCCGCTGGCGCGCGATGCCATGGCCTATGTGCTGGCCGGCGGCCGCGGCAGCCGCCTCAGGGAACTGACCGACCGGCGCGCCAAGCCCGCCGTCTATTTCGGCGGCAAGACGCGCATCATCGATTTCGCCCTCTCCAATGCGCTCAACTCCGGCATCCGCCGCCTCGGCGTCGCCACCCAGTACAAGGCGCATTCGCTGATCCGCCATCTGCAGCGCGGCTGGAACTTCCTGCGGCCCGAGCGAAACGAAAGCTTCGACATCCTGCCGGCATCGCAGCGCGTGTCTGAAACGCAGTGGTATGAAGGCACCGCCGACGCCGTCTACCAGAACATCGACATCATCGAGGCCTATGGGCCCGAATACATGGTGATCCTCGCCGGCGACCACATCTACAAGATGGATTACGAGCTGATGCTGCGCCAGCATGTCGACGCCGGCGCCGACGTCACCGTCGGCTGCCTGGAAGTGCCGCGCATGGAGGCGACCGGCTTCGGCGTCATGCATGTCGACAAGAAGGACAACATCATCGCCTTCGTCGAGAAGCCGGCCGATCCGCCGGGCATTCCGGATAAACCGGAATTCGCCCTGGCCTCGATGGGCATCTACGTCTTCAAGACCAAGTTCCTGATGGAACAGCTGCGCCGCGACGCGGCCGAGCCTGGCTCCAGCCGCGACTTCGGCAAGGACATCATCCCTTACATCGTCCAGCATGGTAAGGCGATCGCTCACCGTTTCGCTAAATCCTGCGTGCGTTCCTCGCACGAGTCCGAGCCCTACTGGCGCGACGTCGGCACGGTGGATGCCTATTGGGAGGCCAATATCGACCTCACCGACGTCACGCCCGAGCTCGACCTCTACGATCGCGACTGGCCGATCTGGACCTATGCCGAATTGAAGCCGCCGGCAAAGTTTGTGCATGACGAGGACGGGCGCCGCGGCGAGGCGATCTCCTCGCTGGTGTCGGGCGACTGCATCGTCTCCGGCGCATCGCTGCGCCGCAGCCTTATCTTCACCGGCGCCCGCATCAATTCCTATTCCAAGCTCGAGGAAGTGGTGATGCTGCCCGACGTTACTGTTGGGCGTAAGGCGCGCCTCAAGCGCGTCGTCATCGACCATGGCGTGCAGATCCCCGAGGGGCTGGTGGTCGGCGAGGATCCGGCGCTGGACGCCAAGCGTTTTCGCGTGTCGGAGAAGGGCATCTGCCTGATCACCCAGGACATGATCAACAAGTTGTCGACCCCGTAGGGTCGATCAGCAAGCTGTCGGGTCGATCAGCAAGCTGATGACTTGATCAACAGATTGTCACTTTGACCTGTCACGTTGAGATCGGAATGTGGAGCGCATGCAGGTTCTGTCGGTTACGCCCGAAATCTTTCCGCTGGTCAAAACCGGCGGGCTTGCCGACGTGACCGGCGCCCTGCCGATCGCGCTGGTCGGCAAGGGCGTGGCGATGCGCACGCTGGTTCCCGGCTATCCTGTCGTGATGGCGGCCTTCGCCAAGAAGAAGGCCGTTTACCAGTACCCGCTGCTGCAAGGCGGCAAGGCTTCGGTCCATGCCGTCAAGATCGGCGAGCTCGATCTCTTCGTGCTCGACGCGCCGCATCTCTTCGATCGCCAGGGCGGCCCTTACGGCACGGCCTCCGGCGCCGACTGGCCGGACAACTGGCGCCGCTTCGCGGCCTTGAGCCAGGTTGGCGGCGACATTGCCGGCGGCGCGATCTCCGGCTACCAGCCGGACATCGTTCATGCCCATGACTGGCAGTCGGCGATGACGCTTGCCTATATGCGATACGGCAAGGCGGTCGGCGTGCCGTCGCTGATCACCGTGCACAATCTTGCTTTCCAGGGCCAGTTCGGCGCCGGCATCTTCGGCGAGCTCGGCCTGCCGGCTGTGGCTATGCAACTCGACGGCGTCGAGTATTATGGCGGCGTCGGCTATCTCAAGGCCGGCCTTCAGGCGGCCTGGGCGATCACCACGGTGAGCCCGACCTATGCGCAGGAAATCCGCTCGCCGGAATTCGGCATGGGCCTCGATGGGCTGATCAACATGCGCGCCACCGATCTCTACGGCATCGTCAACGGCATCGACGTCGACATCTGGAATCCCGAGACCGACAAGCATCTGGTGGCCAATTATTCGGCCGAGACGCTTGCGGCGCGGGCCAAGAACCGCAAGGCGGTCGAAGAGCGCTTCAACCTGGAGGCGGACGGCAGCCCGATCGTCTGCGTCGTCAGCCGGCTGACGTGGCAGAAGGGCATGGACATCCTGGCCGCGGTCGTCGACGGCATCGTCGCCGCGGGCGCGCGCCTCGCCATCCTGGGCTCGGGTGACGCCGGTCTCGAAGGCACGCTGCTTGCCGCCGCCGCCCGTCATCGCGGCCGCGTCGGTGTCGTCGTCGGTTACGATGAAGGCCTTTCGCACGTCATGCAGGGCGGCTGCGATGCCATCATCATTCCGTCCCGCTTCGAGCCCTGCGGCCTGACCCAGCTCTATGGCCTGCGCTATGGCTGCGTGCCGGTCGTCGCCCGTACCGGCGGTCTGGCCGACACCATCATCGACGCCAATGAAGCCGCGTTGTCGGCAGGCGTCGCCACCGGCTTCCAGTTCGCGCCCAACAATGGCGGCGCGATGCTGCATGCCATCCAGCGGCTGGTCGAGCAGCATGCCCGGCCGGCGACCTGGGCCTCGATCCAGCGCCAGGGCATGAAGGCCGATGTCTCCTGGGACAAGAGCGCCGAAAAATACGTCGAACTCTATCGCTTGCTGCTTTCGAAAAGGGCTGCCTGAGGCATGATCAAAACCGTCCCCACCAAACCCTATACCGACCAGAAGCCGGGCACCTCCGGCCTGCGCAAGAAGGTGCCGGTGTTCCAGCAGGAGCACTATGCCGAGAACTTCATCCAGTCGATCTTCGATGCGCTGGACGGATTCGAAGGCAAGACGCTGGTGATCGGCGGCGACGGCCGCTTCTACAACCGCGAGGTCATCCAGAAGGCGATCGCGATCGCCGCCGGCAACGGCTTCGGCAAGGTGATGGTCGGGCAAGGCGGGATTCTGTCGACGCCCGCCGCCTCCAACATCATCCGCAAATACAAGACCTTCGGCGGCATTATCCTGTCGGCCAGCCACAATCCTGGCGGTCCGCACGAGGATTTCGGCATCAAGTACAATGCCGGCAATGGCGGCCCGGCGCCGGAAAAGATCACCGACGCGATCTTTGCCAAGTCGAAGGAGATCAAGAGCTTCAAGATCGCCGATATAGGCGCTATCGACATCGACACCATCGGCACCGTCAAGGCGGGCGACATGACGGTCGAGATATTCGATCCGGTCAAGGACTATGCCGAATTGATGGAAAGCCTGTTCGACTTCGATGCGCTGAAGAAGCTCTTCAAGTCGGGCTTCCGCATGCGTTTCGACGCCATGCACGCGGTGACCGGCCCCTATGCCAAGGAGATCCTCGAACATCGCCTCGGCGCGCCCGAAGGCTCCTGCCGCAACTTCAAGCCGCTTCCCGACTTCGGCGGTCATCACCCGGATCCGAACCTGGTGCATGCAAAACACCTCTATGATGAGATGATGGGGCCGGACGCGCCGGACTTCGGCGCGGCCTCCGACGGCGACGGCGACCGCAACCTGATCATCGGCAGGGGCATCTTCGTCACGCCGTCGGACTCGGTGGCGATGCTTGCCGCCAATGCCAAACTGGCGCCGGGCTACAAGGACGGCCTGAAAGGCATCGCCCGGTCGATGCCGACCAGCGGCGCGGCCGACCGCGTCGCCGAAAAGCTCGGCATCGGCATCTACGAGACGCCGACCGGCTGGAAGTTCTTCGGCAATCTGCTCGACGCCGGCATGGCGACCATCTGCGGCGAGGAGAGCGCCGGCACCGGCTCCAACCATGTGCGCGAGAAGGACGGTCTGTGGGCCGTGCTTTTGTGGCTCAACATCCTCGCCGCGCGCGGCGAGAGCTGCAAGCAGATCGTCACCGAGCATTGGGCGACGTATGGCCGCAATTACTATTCGCGCCACGATTACGAGGAGGTCGAAAGCGACCGCGCCAACGCGCTGGTCGACGAACTGCGCGCCAAGCTTGGTTCGCTCCCCGGCACCGGCGTGCGCGGCCTCAAGATCGCCAAGGCCGACGATTTTGCCTATCACGATCCGGTCGACGGCTCCGTGAGCGAGCATCAGGGCATACGAATCCTGTTCGAGGGCGGCTCGCGCGTAGTCCTGCGCCTCTCCGGCACCGGCACGTCAGGGGCGACGCTGCGCGTCTATATCGAGCGCTACGAGCCGGACAAGGCCAGGCACGATCTCGACACGCAGGAGGCGCTCGCCGATCTCATCGCCGCCGCCGACGACATCGCCGGCATCAAGAGCCACACCGGCCGCAACAAGCCGAGCGTGGTTACTTGAGCGTGGCGGCGCGGCGCGGCTCCCCTTGTGGGAGAAGGTGTCGCCGAAGGCGACGGATGAGGAGTGCTCCAGCTTGGCGCAAACCGGCGGTGGCACCGCCGGCGCCTCATTTCTTCCAACACCCCTCATCCGTCTCGGCGCCGCGCGCCGGTCCACCTTCTCCCACAAGGGCAGAAGGGGAGGCGCTCGCATGACCCAGCTTGGCGTCACCATCACCCCCGATGGCATCCGCTTCGCCGTCTGGTCCTCATCGGCGCGGCGTCTCTGGGTCTCGATCTTCGACGACACCGGCGCGCGCGAACTCGACCGGCTGGAGCTCAATCCGGAAGGTGAGGGCGTGCACGCGCTCCTCGTCCCCGGCCTTGGCGAGGGCACGCGTTACGGCTTTCGCGCCGATGGCGACTATGCGCCGGAGCGCGGCCTTTGGTTCGACCCGAACAAGCTTCTCACCGACCCCTACGCCGTCGAGTTGGACCGTCCATACCAATACCATTGGCGGCTCGCAGCCAAGCGCAACGAAAGCGCCGACACCGCCTCGCTGATGCCGAAGGCGATTGCGCGCCCGCTGCCCAAGCCGCAGCCGGCCAAGCCGCCGCTGTTCCAGGCCGGCGGGCTGATCTACGAGCTCAACGTCCGCTCCTTCACCAAGCTGCATCCGGAGGTTCCGGAAGCGCAGCGCGGCACCATCGCGGCGCTCGCCCATCCGGCTGTCGTCGAGCACCTGAAGCGTCTCGGTGTGTCAGCCGTCGAGTTGATGCCGGTCACCGCGTCGATCGATGAGCGGCACCTGCCGCCATTGGGGCTGAGCAACGCCTGGGGCTACAATCCTGTCACCTTCATGGCGCTCGATCCGCGTCTCGCGCCCGGCGGCCTCGAGGAACTGCGCGATACCGTCGCCGCGCTGCGCACAGCCGGCATCGGCACCATCCTCGATCTCGTCTTCAACCACACCGGCGAGAGCGACCGGCTTGGTCCGACGCTGTCGCTGCGCGGACTGGATGCGATAAGCTACTACCGGCATCAGCCGGACGGCAGGCTGGTCAACGACACCGGCACCGGCAACACCGTCGCCTGCGACCGTCCGGTGGTGCGCGAGATGGTGCTCGACACGCTCCGCCACTTCGTTCGCCTCGCCGGGGTCGATGGCTTGCGTTTCGATCTGGCGCCCGTGCTCGGGCGGGTCGACGGCGCCTTCGATCCCGAGGCACCGCTGCTTCAGGCCATCGCCGGCGATCCTGCGCTCGCCGATCGCGTGCTGATCGCCGAGCCCTGGGATATCGGTCCGAACGGTTACCAGCTCGGCAGTTTCCGTCCGCCATATCTGGAATGGAACGACCGCTACCGCGACGATGTCAGGCGCTTCTGGCGCGGCGATACCGGCGCGATCGGCGCTCTGGCCACCCGGCTTGCCGGTTCCTCCGATGTCTTCGGCAGGGACGGCCAACCGGCGAGCCGCAGCGTTAATTTCATCGCCGCGCATGACGGCATGACGCTGACCGACATCGTCGCCTATGAGCGCAAGCATAACGAGGCCAACGGCGAGCAGAATCGCGACGGCCATAACGACAATTTGTCCTGGAACAACGGCGCCGAGGGCGAGACGGACGACGCGGCGATCGCCATGGCCCGCTTCAACGATCAGTGCGCGCTGCTGGCCACGCTGTTTGCCTCGCGCGGCACCATCATGCTGACCGCCGGCGACGAGTTCGGCCGCACGCAGAAAGGCAACAACAACGCCTATGCGCAGGACAATGCCATCACCTGGCTCGACTGGGCTGGCCGCGACCGGGCGCTGGAGCAATATGCATCGTCGCTGGCCACGCTGCGCCGGGCCTTTCCTGCGTTGCCGGATACGCGCTTCCTGAGCGGCGAGCCTGCCGACGGATCGGAAATCCCCGACGTCGCCTGGCTGACCGAGACCGGCGCGCCGCTCGGCGAGGCCGACTGGAACGACCCCGGCCGGCACCGTTTCGTCATGCTGCTCGGCGATGCCGAGGGCGGGCGCCTGGCAGTGGTGATCAACGGCGACCGCCGCCAATGTGTCTTCAGCCTGCCCGCGCGCAACGGATTTGAATGGCGCCCGGCAATCGAGACGCAGCCGGTCGATCTGGCGCGGCCGTTGCCCGGTCGCAGCGTCGGTTTCATGATCGAGCGGCGAGCCGCTAAATCGCGCAGCAGGAAGGGGTCGTGATGGCTGGCGACAATCCAGAGCAAGGCGCCGAATGGTGGCGCGGCTGCGTCATCTACCAAGTCTATCCGCGCTCCTTCCAGGATACGAGCGGCGACGGCAGCGGCGACCTGAAGGGCATCGCCGCGCGGCTCGCCCATATCGCTTCGCTCGGTGTCGACGCGGTCTGGCTGTCGCCCTTCTTCAAGTCGCCGATGGCCGACATGGGCTATGACGTGTCCGATTACCGCGATGTCGATCCGATGTTCGGCACGCTGGAGGATTTCGACGCGCTGGTCGCCGAGGCGCATCGGCTCGGCCTGAAGCTCATCATCGACCAGGTGATCTCGCATTCGTCGGACAAGCACGAATGGTTCGCCGAAAGCCGGGCCAGCCGCGACAATGCCAAGGCGGACTGGTACGTCTGGGCTGACGCCAGGCCGGACGGCAACGCCCCCAACAACTGGCTGTCCGTCTTCGGTGGCCCGTCCTGGGAATGGGACGCCACCCGCCGGCAATATTACATGCACAATTTTCTGGCCGCGCAGCCGGATCTGAACTTCCACAATCCTGACGTTCAGGACGCGCTGCTCGACACCGTGCGCTTCTGGCTGGAGCGCGGCGTCGACGGCTTTCGGCTGGATACGGTCAACTACTATGTCCACGACCGCTGGCTGCGCGACAACCCGCCCTTGGCATCAAGCGTCGCCGGCACCAACGGTTCGACCAGCACCTATGGCTTCCAGGAGCATCTCTTCGACAAGACGCGGCCCGAAAACCTCGACTTCCTGAAACGCTTCCGCGCGCTGCTTGACGAATATCCCGACCGCGCCGCGGTCGGCGAGGTGGGTGACGAGGAGCGTTCCTTGCAGACGCTCGCCGCCTATGTATCCGGCGGCGACAAATTGCAGATGTGCTACACGTTCGACCTGCTCAGCCCGCAATTTTCCGCCGCCCATGTGCGCGGCTGCGTGGAGGCGTTCGAGACGACCGCCCCGGACGGCTGGGTCTGCTGGGCCTTCTCCAACCATGACGTCGTGCGCCACGTCAGCCGCTGGACACGGCCCGGCGAGAGCCCGGACGCGGTGGCGAAGTTCTCGATCGCGCTATTGTCATGCCTGCGCGGATCGATCTGCCTCTATCAGGGTGAGGAACTGGGGCTGGAGGAAGCCGAGCTTGCCTATGAGGATCTGCGCGATCCGGTCGGCATCCGCTTCTGGCCGGGCGTGAAGGGCAGGGACGGCTGCCGCACGCCGATGGTGTGGCAGGCGGAGGCGGACAATGCCGGCTTCTCCACCGGCAAGCCTTGGCTGCCGGTGCCGCAAGCACATCGTGTGCGTGCGGTCGATGTCCAGCATGGCGAAGGCGGTTCCGTGCTGGCGACTTATCGCTCGATCCTTGCCCTGCGCAGGCGCCATCCGGCGCTGATCCAAGGCTCTATCCGTTTCCTCGAGGCCGAAGGCGATGTGCTGGCTTTCATCCGCCAGCACGAAGACGAGAAATTGCTGTGCGTCTTCAACTTCGCCGCGGAGCCGGCGAACTGGTCGCTGCCGGCCGAGATCAGGGATACCGAGATAACGGCTCTTGCCGTTGAGGTCGCCGGCGTTCTTGGCGGTGTTCTCGATGAGGTTGCCCTGGCACTGCCGCCCGTGGGGTGCTTCGTCGGGAGAATTGCCTGAAAGGCGGCTTACTGGACGAGGACCGAGCGTCCGCACGTCGCGCCGGTCACCCGGACGTCGGCCTCGCCGACACGGACGCCAAGCGCCCCAAGAACGTTGTAGACCAAGCTGTCGACCGGCGCGGTCACGCCGTTGAGCAGCGTCGTCACCACCGGCTTCACTGTGCCGAGCACGGCGGTCACGTCGAGGCCTAGCCCCAGCGCATTGACCGAAAGCGACAGGTTGTTGACCAGCGATGTCGTCAGCGACTGCGTCAGGTTCTTCGTCGACACCGTCTTGATCGCCTTGTTGGCGATGTCGGTGGCGTTGTAGGTCAGGGTGGTCGGCGCCATGTTGGTGACCGAAAAGGCCGACGAGCCTGTCACCTGCAGCACCGGGATGAGCAACGGCTTCAGGTCCGCGATATCGGCGTCGGAGAAGGACTGCGGCTTGGTGAAATCCGCGAAGCCGCTTGCGCTGCTGTTGGCAAGATGGGCTGAGACCACGCCCGGCTGCGCGGCGATCGAAACCTTGATGCTGGAGGGACCCGTCGGGCAACTGATATCGGTCAGCTTCGCTTCGGCATAGGCCACTTCGACATTGAGCGGCAGGTGGACGGCGACAAGACTGGCGCCGCCGCCGAGATTGGAATTGCCAAGTGTCACGCTGGCGTTGAGCTTGATGCGAGTCTGCGCCGTGCGCACCACGGTGCCTGCCTCTCCGACCGCGAGCCAGGGCGAGTTCTGCATCGGCTCGCCGATGGCGATGGCAAGCGTCGTCGATGCCAGCCCCGGTATCGTGGCGCCGAGATTGACCGGGACCTGGTTCGTGCCGTTGGCAAGCGCCGCCGCTGCCGTCAGCATGCTGAGCGCGCTGGCGTCGACCGACAGCCCGGCGGGTTTCTGCCCGAGGCCGAGGCTGCCCACCGAGCCCAGGTCGACGAGGCTGCCGAGCGGAATCTTGACCGTATTGGTGGCGCTGGAGGCCATGGTCTGCAGGGCGATCTTGGCTGTGCGGTCCAGCCCCGGCACATTGGCCATGGCGGTGGCGATCTGGCCGATCGTTGCCTTGGAGGCGAGCACGTCGGAATAGCTGACGCCAGTCAGATGCAATTGCGTGGCCAGCGCATCGGTGAACGAGAGAACATCGACATCGGCCGACACCAGTGAATTGTAATCCATCACGCTGAGCGAGATGTTGCCGCCGAGAAGGCCGCCGAGAAGCGCGTTGAGAATGCCGCCATTGAGGCTGGCAAGCCGCGAGCCGACCGAAAAAGCCGCTTGCGGCTGCGCGCTGGCGATAGCGGTCGTGCCAAGAGTGGGCGGCGACATGATCGAGCCGGCGAAATAGAGCGTGCCCTGCTTCTTCAGCGACACCTGCACGGCATTGTAGGGCAGCTTGCCCGCCTCGAACCGGTTGCCGGCGGCAATGGTGCTGACGCCCGTGTAGCGCCCCGGCATGATCTGGACGACCGCCTTGCTGGCGGTTGGCGCCACGGTGGTGCCTTGCTGCTGCACGGCGACCGAGGTGATGCCGTTGTCGCTGAGCGTCGTCAGCACCGCCTGCTCGGCATTGGTGATGTTCGAGGCCGCGGTGATGGCGGCAAGGTCGACGATCGACTGCGCGGCGCGGCGCTCGTTGTAAAGTGAACCTTCGTCGATCGCGAAGGCGGTCAGCGCCAGCGCCACCGGCGTGCATAGCGCCGTCATGACGGCGAAATTCGCATTACGGTCGGCGAGCAGTCTCCGCGTCGCCGCCATCAATCCCCCCTTGATGGGCATCATATGCCTCCGACGCGGATCGTCGATTGACTCTGGATCGTCGTGCCCGGCAGCGGCAGTGTCCGGAACAGGTTCCAGATCGGCAGGTTGCGTGCATCGTAGCTGACCGAGACGACGAACTGGCTGCCGTCGGCGACACTGTCCTGTGCGTTGATGGTCAGCTTGTTGGGATCGACGAAGGGGTACCCCGCGACGTCGTGGGCGATGAAATCGGTGACCAGTGCCTGCCGCTCGGTCTGGTTGAGGCCGGCAATCGCCGTGCGCGCCGCATCGGCGGCGATCTGCTGCACGGAGTGGCTGGCACCGAAATAGATTCCATATGCAACCATGCCGAGCAGAAGCAGGATGAAGATCGGCGCAAGCATGGCGAATTCGATTGCCGACGTCCCCGAGGCGTCCGCCCGGAAACGAGACCAAGAAACAGGGAATTTTCGGTTTTTCAGCATGTTGCGGAGAATGCCAACACCTGCCTGCAAAAACAGAAAACACATCGAACAACCGGCAGGTGTGCCAAGTTGAAGGCAAGCTATAAGCTTTAGGTTTCGCTGTTTTAGCGTGATGACGCTCACTCTGCGTCAAGCAGGCAATGGTTGAAATAAGATTTCGCTCTGTCTAGTCTCCTGCCACCAGCCGCCGGAACGGATCGGCGGCACGCCTGAAACGGGGCCGTTTCAACGGTTCCGGGTGTCAAAACTTAAAAAGGCGCGGCTGAGGGGCCGCGCCGACAGGGAGAAACTTCATGCTGAAAAACATGCTGAAGGCGACGGTGTTCGCCACCACCATGGCTCTGGCCGCCGGCACCTTGTACACGCCGGCCTTCGCCGAGACCGTCTACAACCGCGGCGCCGCCGCCGAGGCGGAGACGGTCGATCCGCACAAGACATCGACAGTCTATGAAGCCGATATCATACGCGACCTGTTCCAGGGCCTCGCCATGCATGACCAGAAGACGAACCTCATTCCGGGCGCCGCCGAAAGTTGGACGGTATCGGATGACGGCACCGTATACACCTTCAAGCTGCGCAAGGACGGCCTCTGGTCGGACGGCACCCCGGTGACAGCGGACGACTTTGTCTATTCGTTCCGTCGACTCGAAGATCCGGCCACCGCTGCGGAATACGCCTCGATGCTCTATCCGGTGAAGGGCGCGGAGGACTTCAACACCAAAAAAGGCAAGGCCGAGGATATGGGCGTGAAGGCGATCGACGCCAACACGCTTGAAGTCACGCTGAAGGCTCCGACACCCTACTTCCTGGAGATGCTGACCCACCAGGCGACCTATCCGGTCAACAAGGCTTCCATCGACAAGCTCGGCGCCGACTGGATCAAGCCGGGCAAGCTGGTCTCCAACGGCGCCTATACGCTGGCGGAGTGGGTTCCCAACGACCATATGAAATTGGTCAAGAACCCGAAGTTCTGGGACGCCGCGAGCGTCAAGCTCGACGTGGTCAACTACATCCCGACCGAGGATCGCTCGTCGGCGATGAAGCGTTTCGAGGCCGGTGAACTCGACAGCTATGGCGACCTGCCAACTGAGCAACTCGCCGATCTCAAGACCAAATTCGGTGACCAGGTCCGTGTCGGGCCATATCTCGGCACTTATTATTACGCGATCAAGACAGACAAGGCGCCGTGGGACAATGTCGAGTTGCGCAACGCAATCTCGATGGCGATCGACCGCGACTTCCTCGCCGAGAAGGTCTGGCAGAACTCGATGCTGCCCGGATATTCGATGGTGCCTCCGGGCATCGAGGGCTACACGCCGGCACTGGCCAAATACGCCGACATGCCGCAGATCGACCGCGAGGACGAGGCCAAGAAGATCCTGGAAAAACTAGGCTATACACCCGAGCATCCGTTGAAGATGGAGATCCGCTACAACACCTCGGAGAACCATAAGAACACGGCGGTCGCCATCCAGGAACAGTTGAAGCCGCTCGGCGTCGAGGTGACTCTGCTCAACACCGACACCAAGACCCACTACGGCTTCCTCGAGCAGAAGGGCAATTACGACGTCGCCCGCGCCGCCTGGATCGCCGACTACAAGGATCCGGAGACCTTCCTCGGCATCTCGCGCAAGGCAAGCGGCAACAACTACTCGAACTACAACAGCCCTGCCTATGAAGCCGCCATGGACAAGGCGGCCGCTGCGGGCGGCAAGCCTGAGGAGCGCATGAAGGACCTCGCCGCAGCCGAGCGCATCCTCGTCGACGATGTCGGCGAGATCCCGCTTCTCTACTACAGCTACCACGACATCGTTTCCTCGAAGCTGCATGGCTTCGACGACAATGTGATGGACATTCATCCGTCCCGCTTCATCTCCAAGGACTGACAAGAAACCTTGGCCGTGCCGCCGCTCTCTTTTTGGGAGCGGCGGCCTCGGTCTGTCATCGTGCCGGGCCGAAAGTCGGATTGGATTTTCGGGCATGCCGGTGCGAAGATCAGAGATGCCAGCGCGCCACGGTCTCGTCTGGAGAGCTGTCGCCCTGGCTGAAGCGGGGCGCCGATGCTGCGTTATGTCTTCCGGCGGCTGTTGACCGCCATCCCCACGCTATTCGTCATCGTGACGGTGGCGTTTTTCCTGATCCGCGTCGCCCCTGGCGGCCCGTTCAACCAGGAGCGGGGCCTGAGCCCCGAGATCAGGGCCAATCTCGAAGCCCAGTTCGGCCTCAACGATCCGCTCTGGCTGCAATATGTTCACTATCTCGGCAATCTTTTGCGCGGCAGTTTCGGCCCGAGCTACAACCTGCCGGATTTCACCGTCACCGAACTCTTCGCCAAGGGCCTGCCGATCTCGATCCAGATCGGCACCTCGGCGCTGGTGCTGGCGCTGCTGCTGGGCTCCATCCTGGGCACCATCGCCGCGCTCAACCAGAACAAAATAGGCGATTATTCGGTGATCGCCTTGGCCACCGCCGGCAGCACCATCCCGACCTTCGTCATTGCGCCGGTGATCCAGCTCGTCTTCGGGCTGTCCTGGAAGCTATTGCCGATCGGCGGCTGGGGGGACGGCGCCTTCATCAACAAGGTCGGCCCGGTGCTGACGCTGGCCTTGCCGCAGATCGCCATCGTCGCCCGCCTGATGCGCGGCTCCATGATCGAGAGCCTGCGTTCGCACCATATCCGCACGGCGCGCGCCCTCGGTCTCTCCGACTGGTCGGTGGTGGTCAAGCACGCGCTGCGCGGCGCCGTGCTGCCGATCGTCTCCTTCAGCGGCCCGGCGGCCGCCGCGCTGTTGACCGGTTCGATCATCGTCGAGACGATCTTCTCCATCCCCGGCGTCGGCCGCTACTTCGTCGATGCAGCCCTCAACCGCGACTATACGCTGGTCATGGGAACCGTGGTGGTGATCGCGCTTTTCACCATCGTCTTCAACCTGATCGTCGACCTGCTCTATGCGGTCGTCGACCCGAGGGTGCGCTATGACTGACCTCGCCGTCGCCGTGCCCGAGCCGATCGTCGGCCGCTCGCTCTGGGGCAATGCCTGGGCTCGGCTCAAGCGCAACCGCGCCGCGATGCTCAGCCTCTATTACCTGGCCTTCATCGCCGTCACCAGCATTTGCGGTCCGTGGGTCGTGCCGCATGAATACACCACCATCTATGGCGACTATGTGCGCATGCCGCCGAGCCTTTCGGCCTATCCGAAACCCGACATGATCCAGGGTGCGCTGGGCGACGCCATCAAGCGCATGCGCGCCGACATCAAGGAATGGCACCAGGACGGCAATCGCATCGTCGTCACCGTCACCTCGACCAAGCCGATCGACGACCGCAACATCCGCTATCTCGACCGCTCCGACGCCTTCGACGACACCAGGATCGAGAACAAGTCGCCCGACGGTCTCGAAGTGACGATGAGCTCGGCCGTGAAGCAGCAATATTTCTTCTTCGGCACCGACAACACCGGCCGCGACCTGCTCTCGCGCACGCTGATGGCCGGGCGTATATCCTTAGCCATCGGCCTGCTCGCCGGCGTCGTCGCCGGCGTCATCGGCGTCATCTATGGCGCCACAGCTGGCTTCGCCGGCGGCAAGGTCGACGAGGTGATGATGCGCATCGTCGACGTGCTCTATTCGCTGCCCTTCATCTTCTTCGTCATCATGCTGGTGGTGTTCTTCGGCCGCAACTTCGTGCTGATGTTTCTGGCGGTGGGTGCTGTGCTGTGGCTCGACATGGCGCGCATCGTGCGCGGCCAGGCGCTGTCGATCCGCAGGCAGGAATATGTCCAGGCGGCGGAAGCCATGGGTGTCGGCCAGCGCGGCATCCTGCTGCGCCACGTCATCCCCAACCTGCTCGGGCCGGTGGTCATCTACATGACGCTGCTGGTGCCGCAGGTGATTATCCTGGAGAGCTTCCTCTCCTTCCTCGGTCTCGGCGTGCAGGAGCCGATGACCAGCTGGGGCGTGCTGATCTCGGTCGGCGCCAAGAACATCGGCTACGCCAACTGGTTGCTGCTGTTCCCGGCCTTCTTCCTCGTCTCGACGCTGTTCGCGCTGAATTTCGTCGGCGACGGCCTGCGCGACGCCCTTGACCCGAAGGACCGTTGACATGGCCACCGAAACGATCCTCAGCGTCAAGGACTTGCGCGTCCGCTTCCAGACCCTCGACGGCACGGTCGAGGCGGTCAAGGGCATCAACATCAAGGTCAATGCCGGCGAGACGGTCGCCGTCGTCGGCGAATCCGGCTCCGGCAAGAGCCAGACGATGATGGCGGCGATGAGCCTGCTTTCCTCCAATGGCGAGGCGACGGGCCATGTCGATTATCGCGGCCGGAACCTTCTGGCCATGTCGAAGAGCGAGCTGAACCAGGTGCGCGGCCGTAAGATCAGCATGATCTTCCAGGAGCCGATGACCTCGCTCGACCCGCTCTACACCATCGGCAACCAGCTGATCGAGCCGATCCGCCGGCATCGCGGGCTTGCCGCCGCGGCCGCACGGGAGGAAGCGCTGAAGCTTTTGCGGCTGGTGCATATTCCCGATCCCGAACGGCGGATGAAATCCTATCCGCACGAGATGTCGGGAGGCCAGCGTCAGCGCGTCATGATCGCCATGGCTCTGGCCAACGATCCCGACATCCTGATCGCCGACGAGCCGACGACGGCGCTCGACGTCACCATCCAGGCGCAGATCCTGACGCTGCTGGCCGAACTGCAGCGCAAGCTTGGCATGGCAATCGTCTTCATCACCCACGATCTGGGCATCGTGCGACGCTTCGCCGATCGCGTCTATGTCATGCGCCAGGGCGAGGTGGTGGAGGAGGGCGCGGCGGAAGCGCTCTTCGCCGACCCGCAGCATGCCTACACCAAGATGCTGCTCGCGGCCGAGCCGACCGGCACCAAGGCGGCGCCGCCCGCCAGTTCGCCGGTACTGCTCGAAGGCCGCAATGTCGAGGTGGTGTTCAAGATCGGCGGCGGCTTCTTCGGCGGCGAGCCGCTGATGCTGCGCGCGGTGGACAGGATTTCGGTCCGGCTGAAGCGCAACCAGACGATCGGCATCGTCGGCGAGTCCGGCTCGGGCAAGTCGACGCTCGGCCGCGCGCTGCTCAGGCTCTTGCCCAGCGACGGCGTCATCCGCTTCGGCGACCGCGATATTTCCGAGGCCGACCGCCAGGCGATGCGGCCGCTCAGGCGCGAATTGCAGCTCGTCTTCCAGGATCCGTTCGGTTCGCTGTCGCCGCGCATGACCGTCGGTCAGATCGTTACCGAAGGCCTTTTGGTGCACGAGCCCTCGCTCACGGGCAAGCAGCGCGACCAGCGCGCCATCGGGGCGCTGCGCGAGGTCGGCCTCGATCCCAACGCGCGCAACCGCTACCCGCACGAATTCTCCGGCGGCCAGCGCCAGCGCATCGCCATTGCCCGCGCCATGATCCTGAAGCCGAAAGTGGTGGTGCTGGACGAGCCGACTTCGGCGCTCGACCGCTCCGTGCAGAAGCAGATCGTCGAGCTGTTGCGCAAGCTGCAGGCCGATCACGAGCTGTCCTATCTCTTCATCAGCCACGACCTCGCGGTGGTGCGTGCCATGGCCGACTACATCATCGTCATGAAGCAGGGAAAGATCGTCGAGGAAGGGCCGACGCAAGAGATCTTCGACAATCCGCGCGAAGCCTATACGCAGACGCTGATGAACGCGGCGATCGATTCGACAAAGTTCCGCATGAGCGCTTGAGGCGGGCGAGCCCAGCCAGGCTAATGCATGTCGCCCAAAAGTGTGTGGCGGCATCGCCTGAATCCGTTCGGCGCGACGCGCTTCAGGTTCACTGCGAGGATGGGCACCTCTGCCTCCGCGTGGCGACGATCGCCTGTTGCTGTTGCTGCAGCCTGTCGATCCGGGCGGTTTCGCGATTGGCCACCACTGTCTTCACGCGCTCGCCGCCGAGCAGCCACGTCGGCACGCTCGTGTTGGCGACCTTGCCGCGGGCTATTGCGGTCCGTGAAATATCGATGGCGGTGTCGCCGACCGCATTATTGAGCTCGGGGCAGTTCATTTTGTCGTATTTCGCCGGGCTGATCGACGCCGTGGTCGATGAACAGCCTGCCGCGAACAGGAGGAACACGAGTGTCGGTGCAATGGCCGTCGGCGTGAACTTCATACTCTCAACCCTGGTTCGCCGTCTTACAGTCCCGCGCATCTCGAAAGCATAGCGGATTGCCATTAGGCCAAACTGAGAAACTGTTGTCGAGCGTTGCCGCGCGATTCTGTTTCGAAGGTCAGGCCATCCTTCGACGGCGCCGACCGCAATAACGATTGGCATAATATGCCATGTCCCTGTATCGTGCCTGTTGAATTGGAGCTGATATCGCGATGCCGACACGCAATGTTGTCCTGACGGAACACCTCGAAGAGGTGATCGACCGACTGGTGAAAACCGGGCGTTATCAGAACGCGAGCGAGGTGTTGCGTGACGGCTTGCGGCTGGTCGAGCAGCGCGAGGCGAGGGAGAAGGCAAAGCTCGCTGCGCTCAGGGAGGCCGCCAACATCGGCTTCCACGACATCGAACAAGGCCGTTTCGAGGATGTTACTGAAGACGGCGTCGAAAAATTTATGGATGGCCTGGGGCAACAGGCAAGCTTACGCGCGAAAAAAACCGGCTTGTAAGGCCATGGTCCTATACCGGCTTTCCGCGGCCGCGAAGGAAGACATCGTTCAAATACTCGCCTACACGGAAGTCAATTTCGGCGAGATTGCGCGTATTCGCTACCAACGGCTGCTGATGGTCGCCCTGCGCGACATTGTCGCCGATCCCCAACGGGCCGGCAGCATCGCCCGCGCGGAGCTGGGCAACAAGATCCGCAGCTACCACCTGCGCCTTAGTCGGGACCGCGCGCGGACCGAACATGGCATTGTGCTACGATCGCGCCATTTCCTGCTCTATCGCATGACGCTCCAGGTCATCGGAATTGGCCGCGTTCTCCACGACGCGATGGAACTACAGCGTCATCTGCCGGAGAGCTACGGCGACGATTGACGCCAGTCCTGATTTCAGGCGGGGAGCAATTTCGGGAAAAGCCAAGTGCTTGTTTTTTCTGGTCGGAGTGGCAGGATTTGAACCTGCGACCCCCTCGTCCCGAACGAGGTGCGCTACCAGACTGCGCTACACTCCGTGACCAGACCGCGGGCTTATAGCTGCCGCTTTCCGATCCTGCAAGCGGCAATGGCAGCACATGTGTCGCATTTCCTTTCTTTCGCGAAGCTTGCCCGAATGGCATAGGATTGGCCGTCAGCTAAAGGGGGGCTTAAAGGCTTTTGTCGTAAGGCCGTCCCATCGGAGCCAGACTTTTGACAGGGTCGTTCATGAGCCAGCGCATCGTCAGTTTCGTCATGAGCGGCGGCGTCGGCTCGCGGCTGTGGCCGCTGTCGCGCGAGGACAACCCCAAGCAGTTCCACGACTTCTCGGGCGACGGCTCGATGCTGGCCAAGACCTTGCGCCGGCTGGCGGCGCGCCCGCAAGGCGAGACACCGATTTTCCTGATCGCCGCGGAACGTCACGCCGACCGCGTCCATGCCGACCTTGCCGGTCTCGATCTGGCCGGCGGCGGACCGCTGTTCGAGCCGACAGGTCGCAACACCGCAGCCGCGGTGGCGCTTGCCAGCTTGCGCACGCTCTCCGAATATGGCGACGAGCTGGTGCTGGTGGTGCCGTCCGACCACGAAATATCGACGCCTCGTCAGTTCTGGCAAAGCATCGAGGCGGGCGCTGGCGCGGCAAATGCCGGCCGGCTCGTTGTGTTCGGCCTGAAACCGACACAGCCCGAGACCGGCTATGGCTATATCGAGGTCGGGGCCGGCAAGGACGGCGTCTTCGACGTCTCGCGCTTCGTCGAGAAGCCGGATCTCGCCACCGCGCAGGCCTATCTGGACGCCGGCAGCTTCTACTGGAACACCGGTATCTTCCTGTTCCGCGCCGGCGCCATGCGCGACGCCTTCGCGGCCCATGAACCGAAAATCTGGCAGGCGACGGAGGCCGCCTACAAGGCTGCGACCAGCGATCTGTCCGGCCTCTACATGCCGCTGGAACTCTATTCCGCGATCCCGTCGACCTCGATCGACTACGCCATCATGGAACGCGCGAAAGACATCGCCATGGTGCCGGCCGGCTTCCGCTGGAACGATCTCGGTTCATGGCAGTCGCTGCTCGATGTCGGCCCGTCCGATGGGCAGGGCAACGTCATCGTCGGAGACGTCGTCGCCATCGATTGCGAGAACTCCTATATCCGCAGCGAGGGGCGCCTGCTGTCGGCGATCGGCATGAAGGACGTGGCGATCGTCTCCACCGCCGACGCCACTTTCGTCGCGCCGGTCAGCCACAGCCAGCACGTCAAGAAGATCGTCGAGCAGTTGGAGAAATCCGGCCGGCTCGAAACCAGGTTCACGCCGGCGCATGACCGCGTCATCGAGAGCGGCGCCTGGCGGCGGCGCGTGCGCCACTGGCTGTTCGAGGAGACGCTGCCGCTATGGTCTACCATTGGCGTCGACGAGCGCCATGGCGGCTTCCACGAGGCGCTGGGCTTCGACGCCTCGCCGCTGATGAAACCCAAGCGCATGCGCACGCAGGCGCGTCAGGTCTATGCTTTCGCGGTCGCCAAGGAGCGCGGCTGGGACGGCCCGGCGGACACGCTGATTGCGCACGGCATCGACTTCATGGCGGGTCAGGGCCGCACCGACAAAGGCGGCTGGGTGCGCACGCTCAACATCGACGGCTCGGTCGCCGATGCGGTCGAGGATGCCTACGACCATTCCTGCGTGCTTCTGGCGCTGGCCCACGCCCATATGTCAGGCCATCCCGATGCGTTGCGGCTCGGCGAGGAGACGTTCGCCTTCCTCGATGCGCATCTGGAAGATGCCCGCATGACCGGCTTTCTGGAAACTTCCGACGGCGACGGCGAGCGCCGCTCCAACCCGCACATGCATCTGCTCGAAGCCTTCCTTGCCTGGCACCTGGCGACCGGAGACCGCGCCTATCTGCGCCGCGCCGCGCGCATCATCGATCTTTTCCGCAGCCATTTCTTCGACCCGGAAAGCTGGACGTTGGGCGAATATTTCGACGCCGGCTGGAAGCCCGCCGCCGGCGACAAGGGCGCCTGGACCGAGCCCGGCCACCATTTCGAATGGGCCTCGCTGCTCATCGATTTCGCCGCCCGCAGCGGCCAGACGGAGCTCGGCGGCTTCGCCAGGAAACTCTATGCCTCGGCGATCGCCAACGGCCTCAACCGCGCCACCGGCCTTGCCTATGGCGCCGTCTCGCGCCAGGGCGTGCCGCTCGACACGGTCTCGCGCAGCTGGCCGCAGGCCGAAGCGGTGAAGGCGGCGATAGCGCTCGACGGGTCAGGCGGCCCGGATCTCAAGCCGGAGATCGAGGCGCGCGTCGGCCGGCTGTTCCGCTGGCACATCGACCCGGCGCCGCTGGGCTTGTGGATCGACCGCATCGACGAACGCGGCCGCTCACTGGCGACCGACGTGCCGGCCAGTATCTTCTACCATCTGGTCTATGCGCTGACGCAGTATCTGGATGGCACCAGCGATAAGTCGTAGGCCGTTTGCCCCATGCTCGGACCTTGACGTCACGGCATGGTGGCGGGTGCGCTTTCCTGCATGACAAGGGGCACGATCGCAACGACCGGCGGCAGCGCAAAACACCACATTCCGGCTTGTGAATAGAGCAAAGCGGCTGTCCCACATCCCAGCGCGAAGACGAACACGGCGACCGACATTCGCGCCAGGCGCGATCGGGACGCGGCCTCGCTCTCGGGCAGTGCGCCGTGGATGAGATCGGCGAGGTCGAGCATGATCTGGGTCGTGGTGCCCGTCATCAGCGTCGACGGCGGCGCACTGGGAAGATGGACGCGATGCGCGGCATTCTGCACCGCCATGGCCGAAACCAGCACCATGCCGGTGACGATGGCGGCCCAGCTGTTTCCATCGGGGAACGGGCCAAGGCGGATTGCCAGGATCGCACCTCCCGTCAGCAGCAACAGTTTGATTGCCAACAATGACCGGAAGACCGGCAGCTTCCGGCTTTGTAACGGATAGGATAGAAGTCGGCTAAGGATAACCATGAAGCAGAAGACCGGCAAAGCCAGAAGTTTTGCAAAGGCGCCTGACGTGCCAAGCGCCAGCGAAGCGCCGAGCGTGACGAAATTGCCGGTGACATGCGCCGTGAACAGTCCCTGCAGCGCCAGGAAGCCCGCGGTATCGACATAGCCTCCATTGAAGCTAAGCAGCAGCGGCAGCGTGGCCGCCTTGTTGTCCTTGGCTTCGCCCGCCATTTTTGCTTCCTCGATTGCCCCCGTCAGAAAACCTACGGCAAGCCGGCAGCAAGGAGAACTGCCTTCTCGGCAAATCGCGCCCTTCAGCAGAGGCTCAGTAGGGGGCCACTACATCCCCCGTCTCGACATAGACGGACTTCAATTGCGAGTAATGCGCCAGCGCGGCCAGCGAATTCTCCCGCCCTATGCCGGACTGCTTGACGCCGCCGAACGGCATTTCCACGGGCGTCAGATTATAGGCGTTGATCCAGCAGGTGCCGGCCTGCAACTCGGCGATCACCCGATGCGCGCGCGGCAGGTCGCGCGTGAACACGCCGGCGGCCAGCCCGAATTCGGTGTCGTTGGCGCGCTCGATCACCTCGTCCTCGCTGTCGAATTTGAGCACGCTCATCACCGGCCCGAAAATCTCCTCGCGCGCGATGCGCATGGTGTCGGTGACGCCTGAAAACACCGTTGGCTCGATGAAGAAGCCGCCGTCGAAACCCTGCAGTGACGGCACGTTGCCGCCGCAGGCGAGGCTGGCCCCTTCCTGCTTGCCGGCTTCGATATAGGAGACGACCTTGTCCTGCTGCGCCCTGTTGACCAGCGGCCCCATCTGCGTTTCGGGATCGAGCGGATCGCCGATGCGGATCTTTTTCGTCCGCTCGACCAGGCGTTCGACGAAGCGGTCATGCAGGCCCCTCTGCACGAAGACGCGTGTGCCGTTGGAGCAGATCTGCCCGGTCGAGTAAAAATTGCCGAGCATGGCGCCGCCGATGGCGTTCTCGAGATCGGCGTCGTCGAAGACGATCAGCGGCGACTTGCCGCCGAGCTCCATCGTCGCGTGCTTCATCTTCGAGCCGGCAAGCGACAGCACCTTGCGGCCGGTCGGCACCGAGCCGGTCACCGAGACCTTTGCCACGACATCATGATCGACGAGGCCGGCGCCGACATCGCCGTAACCCTGCACGACATTGAACAGCCCGTCCGGCAGTCCAGCCTCCGAGTAGATTTCGGCCAGCGCCAGCGCCGAAAGCGGGGTGTTTTCCGACGGCTTGAACACCATGGCATTGCCCATGGCCAAGGCCGGCGCCGATTTCCAGCCGGCGATCTGGATCGGATAATTCCAGGCGCCGATGCCGACGCAGACACCGAGCGGCTCGCGTCGCGTGTAGGCGAAGGGTCCGCCGAGATCGATCATCTCGCCGTTGAAGGCGGCGACCGCGCCGGCGAAATATTCCAGGCAGTCGGCCGCCGACGGCGCGTCGGCCACAAGCGTCTCCTGGATCGCCTTGCCGGTGTCGAGCGTCTCGATGCGGGCCAGATCGGCATTGCGCGCCCGCAGGATGTCGGCGGCGCGGCGCAGGATGCGGCCGCGCTCGACCGGCTTCAGCCGCGCCCAGGCCGGCTGCGCGGCGCGTGCGGCCTCGATGGCGAGTTCCAGCACGTTAGGCGTCGCCGAATGCAGCGTGGCGATGGTCTCGCCCGTTGCCGGATAGATCACGGGCAATGGCGCGCCGCCTTCGTCCTCGATGTAGCGGCCGTTGACGTAATGCGATGCCGTGGGTTGGGCGCGCATGGCTTTCTCCAAGTCTGTTCGCCGAGCGGGCGGTCTGCCCGACAATGCCCTATCGGTCCGCCACCTGCCAGCGCGGATTGATCCACGGTTCCTGGTTGGATGGCGCCAGCGGCGTGCGGCCGAGGATGTGGTCGGAGGCCTTTTCGCCGGTCATGATCGATGGCGCGTTGAGATTGCCGTTTGTCACCCGCGGAAAAATCGAGGAGTCGGCGACGCGCAGCCCCTCGACGCCGATCACCCGGCATTCCGGATCGACGACGGCGGTCAGATCGTCGGCGCGGCCCATCCTGCAGGTGCCGCAGGGATGATAGGCGCTCTCGGCATGGTCGCGGATGAAGGCGTCGAGCTCGTCGTCCGATTGCACATGGCTGCCCGGCGAAATCTCCTTGCCGCGAAAGCCGTCGAAGGCTTTCTGGCCAAAAATCTCGCGCGTCAGCCGGATGCAGTGGCGGAATTCGCTCCAGTCGTCCGGATGCGACATGTAGTTGAAGCGGATCACCGGCTTTGTCTTCGGATCGGGCGAGCGCAGGCTCACCGACCCGCGCGACTTCGAGCGCATCGGCCCGACATGCGCCTGGAAGCCATGCGACTTCGCCGCCGACTTGCCGTCATAGCGCACCGCCGCCGGGATGAAGTGGTATTGGATGTCCGGGTAGTCCACACCGGCTTGCGAGCGCACGAAGGCCGCCGCCTCGAAATGGTTGGTGGCGCCAAGCCCGGTCTTGAAGAATAGCCACTGCGCGCCGATCAATGCCTTGGAGAAAGGATTGAGCACCGAGTTCAGCGTGATCGGCTTGGTCGATTCCTGCTGGATGTAGAGTTCCAGATGATCCTGCAGATTTGCGCCGACGCCCGGCCGGTCGGCAATCACCTGGATGCCGTTTTCCTTGAGATGCGCGCCCGGGCCGATGCCGGACAGCATCAGGATCTTCGGCGAATTGACCGACGATGCCGCGACGATCACCTCACGCCGCGCCTTAACGACCTGAATCTGTTTGTTAGCTTCGATCTCGACGCCGATCGCGCGTTGATTCTCGATCACCACGCGTCGGGCGAAGCCTTTGATCAGACTGACATTCCTGCGTTTGAGAGCCGGCTTCAGATAGGCGTTCGCCGCCGACCAGCGGCGGCCGCCAAGAATGGTCTGCTCCATCGGTCCGAAGCCTTCCTGCTTCGAGCCGTTATAGTCGTCGGTGAGCTCGAAACCGGCTTGGCGGCCGGCCTCGACGAAGGCGCCGTAGAGCGGATTTTTCTGCGTGCCGCGCTGCACATGCAGCGGTCCGCTTTTGCCCCGCCAGCCATCCTCGCCGCCGTCGGAATCCTCCATGCGCTTGAAATAGGGGAGCACGTCGGCGAAGGCCCAGCCGGCAGCACCCTGTTCGGCCCAGTGGTCGAAGTCATGCGCATGTCCACGCACATAGACCATGCCGTTGATCGAGGAGGAACCGCCGAGCACCTTGCCGCGCGGCGTGGCGAGCACGCGCCCGCCGAGATGCGGCTCGGGCTCGCTGGCGAAACCCCAGTCGTACAGGCTCATATTGAGCGGGATCGACAGCGCCGACGGCATCTGGATTAGCGGCCCCATGTCGGTGCCGCCGAACTCGATGACGATCACCGAGTGCTTGCCGTCTTCCGACAGCCGGTAGGCTATGGCCGAGCCGGCGGAGCCGGAGCCGATGATGACGAAATCCGCTTCAAGCATTGTTCATATGCGCCATAAAGTCGGCGAGCGAGACATTGCCGCCGGTTGCAACCACGAGGACAGTTTTGCCCTTCACGTCCACCTTGCCGCCGAGCAGCGCCGCCAGCGATGCCGCGCCCGACGGCTCCAGCACCAGCTTCATCCGCTCGAAGGCGATCTTCATCGCACGCCGCACCGAGGCATCGTCGACAGTGACGCCGCGCACCCCGGCGGCGCTCACCGCCGCGAAGGGCGCGTCGCCGGGCTTGCGCGCCATCAGCCCGTCGCAGATCGATTTCGGCCCGATCGGCATCGTCTCGATGGCGCCATGCGCGAGCGACGAGCCCATGCCATTGAAACCTTCCGGCTCGACCGCGATGATCTCGGTACCGGGCGACACATAGTGGAAGGCGAGCGAAACGCCGCCGATCAGGCCGCCGCCGCCGACCGAGCAGAACACCAGGTCTGCTTGCGTCTTCTTCGCTGTCAACTGGTCGAGCGCTTCCAGCCCGGCGCCGGCCTGACCCGCGACGATCTCCGGATCGTCGAAGGGATGCAGCAAGGTAAGGTGCTCGGTCTCGGCGATCTCGCGCGCCTTGGCGGCCGCGACCTCCTCGCGGGCGCGGTCGCCATGATCGGTCAGCACCACGCGCGCGCCATAGCCGGCCGTCGCGTCACGCTTGGCGGCCGGCGCGTCGATCGGCATGACGATGGTGACCGGAATGCCCAGCGCCTGGCCGGCGGCCGCCAGCCCCTGCGCGAAATTGCCGGAGGAATACGCCACCACGCCCTTCTTCGCTTCATCCGGTGAAAGCCGGTTCAGCCGCCAATAGGCGCCGCGCACCTTGAAGGAGCCGGCCCATTGCAGCGACTCCGGTTTGACGAAGACGCGCGCGGCGCCGGTCTCCTTGGCCAAAGCCGCCGACTCCAAAAGCGGCGTCACCTGCGTGGCCGTCGAGGTGACGGCGTAAGCCTGCTTCAGATGATCGAGGGTAGGGATGAGAACGTCTGCCATCATTCGCCTCTCGGATACCGTTTGCTCTCTTCGAGATTGTCGAGGTTCATGTGATTGCGCATGTAGCGTTCCGATGCCTTCTGCAGCGGCTGGAACTCCCACGGGTAGTAAGCGCCGTTGCGCAGCGCCGGGTAGACGACCCAGCGGCGCGCCTGGCTTTCGCGCACGGCGGCGTCGAAGCTTGCCATATCCCAGCGGCCACGGACCTTTTCCATGAAGGTCGAGACCAGATCGGCGTAGGCCGGATTGGTCGCGAGATTGTCGAGCTCGCGCGGATCGGCATCGAGGTCGAAGAGTTGCGGCGGATCGAGCTCGCAATGGACGAATTTGTATTTGCCCTCGCGGATCGCCACCATGGGTGCGGAGGAGCCTTCGGCCGCATATTCCATCAGCACCGGCGCCGAGCGCTGCTCGCCGCCGGCAAGCGGCAGCAGCGACTGGCCGTCCGTCCAAGGCGCGATCCCGCTCATATCGATCCCGGCGAGATCGCAGAGCGTCGGCGTCACGTCGAGATTGGAGACAGGCGCCTCGATCAGCCCGGCCTTGATGCCCTTGCCGGCCATCATCAAGGGCACCCGCGCCGCGCCTTCATAGAAGCACATCTTGAACCACAAGCCGCGCTCGCCCAGCATGTCGCCATGGTCTGAGCAGAACATCACGATTGTGTCGTCGGCCATACGGGTGCGCTCCAGCACCGACAGCAAGTCGCCGACCTTGTCGTCGAGATAGGAGATGTTGGCGAAATAGCCGCGCCGCGAGCGGCGCACCTGCTCCGGCGTGATGTCGAAGCTGTCGTAATCCGATGCCTTGTAGAGCCGCTTGGAATGCGGGTCCTGGCTGTCATAGGGGATGAAATCCACCTCCGGCTCCAGCGCCGGACAGTCTTTGTAAAGGTCCCAGTATTCGCGCCGCGCGACATAGGGGTCGTGCGGATGCGTGAAGGAAATGGTCAGGCACCAGGGGCGACGTCCGGCGTCGTCGGAAACACGGGCAAACTCATAGAGTTTTTGCGTCGCGTGGAACGCGACCTCATCGTCATATTCCATCTGGTTGGTGATCTCGGCGACGCCGGCGCCAGTCACCGAACCCAGATTGTGGTACCACCAGTCGATGCGCTCGCCGGGCTTGCGGTAGTCCGGTGTCCAGCCGAAATCGGCCGGGTAGATGTCGGTGGTGAGCCGCTCCTCGAACCCGTGCAACTGGTCCGGTCCGACGAAATGCATCTTGCCGGAGAGCACCGTGTGATAGCCGGCGCTGCGCAAATGATGCGCGTAGGTCGGGATCGAGGAGGCGAACTCGGCGGCGTTGTCATAGACCTGGGTGCGCGACGGCAGTTGCCCGCTCATGAACGAGGCGCGGCCCGGGGCGCAGAGCGGCGAGGCGGTGTAATTGTTGGCGAAGCGCGCCGAGCGCGCGGCCAGCGCCTTCAGATGCGGCGCATGCAGGAAATCCGCGGGGCCGTCCGGGAAGAGAGTGCCGTTGAGCTGATCGACCATGACGATCAGGAAATTGGGTCGCCGGGTGGTCAAGGCAGGCTCCGTCCGTTGAGCTTGGTTTCGAGGTAGTCTTCCACGAGCGCGATCGCGGTCTGCGCATCCGGCACACCGTCCTTCAGCGCGCGGCGGATGTAGAGCCCGTCGATCAGCGCCGCGGTCGCTTCCGCCACGCGGTCGGCCTCGGCCCGAGGCAGGATGCCGGTCAGCCCGCTCATCAGGTTCGAATGCAGCCGCCGCGCATAGATGCGCAGTAGCCGCCGCAGGTCGGAGGACTTCTGCGCCTCGACATAAAAGGCGAGCCAGGCGGCTATGATCTGAGGCTGGAACTGGTCGTCGGAAAAGCTGACGGCGACGACGGCCAAGACGCGCTGGCGCGGCGTCACCGCAAGGCCGAACGCGCGCCTTGTGTCCGCGTTGAGCTCGGCAAGGATGTGCCGCATCGTCGCGAACAGCAGCTCGTCCTTGGCGCCGAAATAGTGATGCGCCAGCGCCGACGACACGCCGGCGCGGCCGGCGATCTCCGACATGGTCACGTCCAGCGATCCGCGCTCGCCGATCGCCGAGATCGTCGCGTCGATCAGCGCCTTGCGGCGCACGGGCTCCATTCCGATTTTCGGCATTTTGGGGATCCGGTTCGAGCCGAGATTATTTTTTATTGACGCATCAATCAATAAAAAACTGGCGCTGGGATCAACCGATCGTGTCGTTCTGGACCATGGCATGGGGCTGGAAAACGGTTCATTGTTGAACAATATTGAATCACGTGCCGCGCGCGATCGTGCTAGGTTGCGGCGCAAATGGAGGTTGCCATGACCGCATGCATCGTCGGCTGGGCGCATTCGCGCTTCGGCAAGCTCGAAGGCGAGACGCTGGAGGGCCTGATCACCAAGGTTGCCGTCGAGGCCCTCGACCATGCCGGCATCGGTCCGGACGATGTCGACGAGATCGTCCTTGGCCACTTCAACGCCGGCTTCTCGCCGCAGGATTTTACCGCAAGCCTCGTGCTGCAGGCCGATGACCGGCTGCGCTTCAAGCCGGCGACGCGCGTCGAGAACGCCTGCGCCACAGGCTCGGCCGCCGTCCGGCAAGGCATCCGCACCATCGACGCCAACGCCGCCCGCATCGTGCTGGTGGTCGGCGCCGAGCAGATGACGACCACGCCCGGTCCCGAAATAGGCAAGAACCTGCTCAAGGCATCCTATCTGCCTGAAGACGGCGAGACGCCTGCCGGCTTCGCCGGCGTCTTCGGCAAGATCGCGCAGGCCTATTTCCAGCGCTACGGCGATCAGTCGGATGCGCTGGCCATGATCGCCGCCAAGAACCACAAAAACGGCGTCGAAAACCCTTACGCCCAGATGCGCAAGGATTTCGGCTATGAGTTCTGCCGCCAGGAAAGCGAGAAGAACCCCTTCGTCGCCGGTCCGCTGAAGCGTACCGATTGCTCGCTGGTTTCGGACGGCGCGGCCGCACTTGTGCTCACCGACACCGCGACGGCGCTGAAGATGCGCCGCGCCGTGACCTTCCGCGCCAACGAGCATGTCCAGGACTTCCTGCCGATGTCCAAGCGCGACATTCTCTCCTTCGAGGGCTGCGAGCGTGCCTGGGAGCAGGCACTGAAAAAGGCCGGCGTCACGCTCGACGACCTCTCCTTCGTCGAGACGCATGACTGCTTCACCATCGCCGAATTGATCGAATACGAGGCGATGGGCCTGGCAAAGCCAGGCGAGGGCGCCAGACTGGCGCTGGACGGCTCGACGGCGAAGGACGGCCGCCTTCCGGTCAATCCCTCCGGCGGCCTGAAAGCCAAGGGCCATCCGATCGGCGCCACCGGTGTGTCGATGCATGTGCTGACCGCCATGCAACTGATGGGCGAGGCCGGGGGCATCCAGGTGCCGGGCGCCAAGCTCGGCGGCATCTTCAACATGGGCGGCGCGGCGGTCGCCAACTACGTTTCCATTCTCGACAGGATTCGCTAGAAGCGGCCCGCATTGAAGCGGCGCACCCCTTGGGTGCGCGTGCGGGAGGCAACATGACAAATCCGGTTCTGGTCGAAGTCACGCGCGGCGCGGTGGTCGAAAGCAGGCACCGCGGCGCGGTTTCGATCTTCGACGCCGACGGAAAGGCCGTCTGGGAGATCGGCGACACGGACCGTCCGGTGTTCCCGCGCTCCGCGGTAAAGGCGATCCAGGCATTGCCGCTGGTCGAATCGGGCACTGCCGACGCCTATGGCTTCGGCGACCGCGAACTGGCGCTGGCCTGCGCCTCGCATTCGGGCGAGCCGGCCCATGTCGAGTTGGCAACGGCGATGCTCGCCAGGGCCGGGCTCGACAGGACGGCGCTGGAATGCGGCGCGCATTGGCCCTCGAGCCACGACGCCACCATCGCGCTCGCCCGCGCCGGCGGCGTGCCCAACGCTTTGCACAACAATTGCTCCGGCAAGCATTCCGGCTTCCTCTGCACCTGCGTCCATTCCGGCATTGCGCATGGCGGCTACGTCAAGGCCGGCCATGCGCTGCAGGAGATGGTGCGCGACGCCATGCAATCCGTGACGGGCGCGGCGCATGACGTCGACCATTGCGGCACCGACGGCTGCTCGATCCCGACCTACGCCGTACCGTTGAAGAGTTTTGCGCTGGGCTTTGCCCGCATGGCGACGGGCAGGGGCTTTTCGCCCGAACGCGCCAAGGCGGCGAAGCGGCTGATCTCGGCTTGCATGGCCGAGCCGTTCCTCGTCGCCGGCACCGGCAAGGCCGATGTCGCGCTGATGCAGGCAGCACCGGGCCGCATCTTCGTCAAGACTGGCGCCGAAGGCGTTTATTGCGCGGCACTGCCCGAACTTGGCCTCGGTATCGCCTTGAAATGCGATGACGGCGCGGGCAGGGCGGCGGAGGCGATGATCGCCGCGGTGCTGGCGAAGCTGCTGCGCGGCGATGAAGCGGCTGCGGCAAGGCTCACCGAGCTTGCCGATCCTCCGGTCGAAAGCCGCGTCGGCGCCAAGGTCGGCTTACTGCGGCCGACGGCGGCGCTCAACTAGCTGTCTTCAGCGACAGCACCAAAGTCATCGGATTTTTTGGGGAAGCCTGGAAGCCATAGCGCTCATAAAACGTCTTGGCTTCATCCGATATGGCATGAACCAGGAGACCGCGAATGCCGAGAATAGCTGCCGCTTGGCCCGTCCGCAGCACCGCGTCCTGCAGCAGAGCGACACCCAGGCCTTTTCCCTGCCAACTTGCGTCGACAGCCAAACGGCCGAGCACAGCCATAGGCACGGGATCGGGCATATTGCGCCGGATCGAACCGGGCGCATCCACAAGGTCAAATCCGCCTGATGAAAGGCAATAGTAACCGACGACGCGCGTGCCTTCTGCAATCACATAGGTTCTGGACGCACCGCTGACTTGATTGGCACGCGCCCGCCGTCGGAGCCATTGATCCAGGCTGTCGGTTCCGCTTTGAAAGAAGTCGAGTTCGTGACTATCGGCAAGAAGGACCGGTGCCGAAAGCATCAGTCCCGCCAGGGCTTGGGCGCATGCATCAGGCGGGCAAATCCCTCGCCGCTCGGTGGCTGGTCGAGGATATCGAGATAATGCTGATAGCTCTCGGCATCGACCTTGACGAGCGTCTGGTCGAGCAGCGTGTCTTCTGCGGCGCGATAAGCGGCGTCGATCATGAAGTCGGAGCGGGTCTTCCCGCGTATCTTCGCGGCACGGTCGATCAAGATACGAACATCCTCGCGGATGCGCAGATTGACGGGCTTGGCGTGGGTGTTGTGGTCTTTGGTGGCCATGGCAATGGATCCTTACCTTCACCGATATAGCAATTTGCATACACAATGTGTATCTAAATTTGTGGGTTACCCGGATTTAGGTCGCTGACGAGCCGGGAAAACGCTGGTCTACGACAAAAGGGAACAGCACCAAGTTCGTGTTTTTTTGCTAGTCTCATCCACTATTGAACGGGCGCTGGGTAATGAGCATGCTGGAAGCGGACAAGGTGTTTGCCGGCTCGATCCCGGAAAACTACGATCGCCATATGGTGCCGCTGATTTTCGAGGCCTATGCCGCCGAGACCGCACGACGGGCCGTGTCCTTCTCGCCCTTGGCCGTTTTGGAGACGGCCGCGGGAACCGGGGCCGTCACCCGCGCGCTGGCGCCACAGCTTTCTCCGGGCGCCAGCTACACCGTAACAGACCTCAACCAGCCGATGCTCGACTACGCCGCTTCGCGCCAGGGGCCCGACAGCCGCATCACATGGCGCCAGGCGGATGCCCTGAAGCTGCCTTTCGACGACGCTGCTTTCGACCTCATCTGTTGTCAGTTTGGCGCGATGTTCTTTCCCGACCGCGCCGCCGCCTATCGTGAGGCGAAGCGGGTTCTGAAGCCGGGCGGGCATTTCCTCTTCACCGTGTGGGATCGCATCGAGGAGAATGTATTCGCGGACGACGTGACGAATGCTCTCGCCCGGATTTTTCCGCACGATCCGCCGCGTTTCCTGGCGCGCACGCCGCATGGTTACCACGACAAGGCGCTGATCCGCAGCGATCTGGAGGCCGCCGGCTTCTCCGATGTGGCGATCGACACAAGGGCCGAGCAGAGCCGCGCATCCTCGGCGCGCGTTCCCGCCGTCGCCTATTGCCAGGGAACCCTGCTTCGCAACGAGATCGAGGCCAGGGAAGCCGGAAGACTGGCATCCGCGACCGACCACGCCGAATCCGTGATCGCCGACAGGCATGGCAGCGGCGAAATTGCCGCCAAGATCCAGGCCCACATTATCGTGGCCGTGGCCTAGCTCACCGTGTTGCGCTCGACGGTGAGATGCGCATAGCCGGTATCGGTTGACTGGGACAGGTCGCCGGTCACCGGATCGGCCCAACGCTGGCCGATGATGGCGCCGTTTTTCGCGCCGTCGATGACATTGTCCGAGATGACAGCGCTGCCGGAACCTTCGACGACGGAAACGACGATGCCGGTGCCGGCCTGGCGGATGATGTTTCCGCTTGCCACGACATTGCGCAGATAGGGGCCCCAGCCGAGCTGCACGCCGTAGAGCGGCGCGTTCTCGACGACATTGCCGGAAACAGTCGTATCGGCCTCGGCGCTGATGCCGACACCGAAGCCGGGCGGGTCGGCGGTGTATGGACCGGTGGTGGAGAGGTTGCGCACGATGTTGTTCGAGCAGACTGCCATCCGCCCGCCTTCGTTGAAATTGACGATCGAGATGCCGTTGGCGGCGCCGTCGACCAGATTGTTGCTGAGGATCGCGCCTTCGAAGGAGAATTCCGAATAGATTCCGGTCTCGCCCGAGCGCGAGCAGGTGTTACCGGTGATCTGCAGATTGCTGGAACTGTTGGCGCGGACCGCGGTGAAGGCGCAATCGGAGACGACGTTGCCCGAGATGATTACATTGCCGGCGCGGAAAGCATTGATGCCGTTGCCGTTCTGACCGGTGCCGCCGCTGCGCGCGCCAATCCGCTGGACGCGGTTGCCGCTGACGATGGTGCCGTCCTCCGCCGCCTGCCAGCGATGCACCAGGATACCGCCATTGGCGCAGTCCGAAACGCTATTGCCCGAAATCTCCAGACCCCCGGCCTCGACCGAATAGATGCCGGCATCCGCGGCGCCAGAAATATCGCAGCGGCCGATGCGGCCGACGGCATGCTCGAGCGCCAACCCGTTCTTGCCGCTGCCGGTCAGCTGGCAATTGTCGATGACGAGATGGCCGACGCGGCGCAAATCGAGCAGGCCCTGCGTGTAGTCGGCCAGCCAGCGGTTGGCGCCGTCCAGCACCAGCCCGCTGAACTCGATATGCTCGGCCTGTTCGGCCATCATCAGATGGCCGTTGCCGCCATAGACGATGCGCGTCGCACCGGGCACGCCCGACAGGCGCACGCGGGCAGGCAGCTTGAGGTTCGAGACGAGATAGGTGCCGGGCGGCAGGAACACCGGCTGGTCGCGGTCGCTGGCCTCGGCCAGCATCTTGGCGAAGACCTTGCTCTGGTCGTCGACCGCGCCGGGCTGCACGCCGATCTCCGTGGCGTTGATCGAGCCGCGCATAGCGGCCATTTCGATGCCGGGCAGCGATTTCGCCAATGCCTTGCCGGCGAAGACGCCGGCGACGGCGAAGCCGGCAGTCCGGGCAAGCAGCGTTCGTCTGTTCAACATCGGCACAGGTCCTGGCGTTTCGCCCTGTCTGTCGCAGGAATCGTGCCAGGGTGACCTTATCGGCAAACCGCTTGTGCAGTCGCCTCGCCAAGCCTAAGTTCATTGTATGAGCAGAGCTTTCACGCGCGAAGAAGACAGCGAGAATGCCATTGCCGGCGTCGGCGAACGGCCGGTCAGCACGCACCGCAATCTGGTGACGGAGCGCGGCCTTGCGATGATCGAGGACAACCTCGCCGAGCTGCGCGACATACTGGGCAAGGCGGAGAGGAAGGGCGACCGCGAGCGCATCGCAGTGGTTTCCCGCGACCTGCGCTATTGGACCGCGCGGCGCGAGAACGCCGAGCTTTCGGTGCCGGAGCCCGGCAGCAACGTGGTGCGCTTCGGCATGGGCGTCACGCTGGAAGGCGACGACGGCAGGAAGGTGCATTGGCGCATCGTCGGCGAAGACGAAGCCGACCCGTCAAAGGGTAGCATTTCCCATGTCTCGCCGATGGCCGTGGCCCTGTTCGGCAAGAAGGTCGGCGAGGTCGTCAAGGTCAACGGTAAGGAATGGGAGATCGTCAAGCTCTCGGACAAGGCAGAGAACTAGTCTTCGAGTTTCACGACATGGTCGCGGAAGAAGGCGGCCGCCCCAGCCTCATCGATCTCACCTGCGGCGACACCCATGACGAATTCGTAGATCGTGCCATTGTCCGCCATCAGGTCGTAACCGTTGATGATCAGGAACGCGCCGGCTGCAACCATGGCCGTGCGCTTGTTACCATCAACGAACGCATGGTTCCTCGCGATGCCGAAGATGTAGGCTGCAGCCAGATCCTCGATAGACGGGTCACCATAGTTGGCCTTGTTCTCGGCGCGGGCTAGCGCGGATTCAAGGGCGTTCTCGTCCCTCAAACCCTGTGCACCGCCATGCCGACGCAATTGCTCGGCATGCATCGCTTCGACTGCGCGACCCGACAGAAACTGCCAGCTCATTCCGCAAGCTTCTGAAGCGCGACTTTGTATTTGTCCATGACCTTGCGGGCGGCTTCCATTTGCCGCTCGAAGCTGTCGTCCACCGGCTCAAGGGCAATGCCCTTGTCCGTTTCAACGATCTGAAGCTGGTCACCCGCCTTCATGTTCAGGCGGTCAAGAAGCTCCTTCGGCAGAATCACGCCTTCGGAATTGCCGATCTTGCGAATGGTGGTGTTCATGACGGAATTATCCTGTTGCAACGATAATTATAACGTCAAGTGACTTATGTTGCAACTGGAATTATAACGAGGTTAACCCTCAGCCAACAATCGATCCATCAGCCGGTTTGCCGCCTCCGGGATGACGGTTCCCGGCGGGAAGATCTCCGCCGCGCCTGCCGCCAGCACCGCGTCATAATCCTGCGGCGGGATGACGCCGCCGGCGACGATCAGCATGTCGGCATGGCCGAGCTTCCTCAGCGCTTCCTTGAGCTCGGGGATCAGCGTCAGGTGCCCGGCCGCGAGCGACGACGCGCCGATGATGTCGACATCGTGCCGCGCCGCCAGCTTGGCGATCTCATCCGGCGTCTGGAACATCGGCCCGACGGTGACGTCGAAGCCCAGATCGGCGAAGGCGCTGGCGATCACCTTTTGGCCGCGGTCGTGGCCGTCCTGGCCCATCTTGGCGACGAGGATGCGGGGCTTGCCGCCGGATTTCTTCTCGAACGCCTCGATCTTCTCCTGCAGCCGCTCGAGCGCCGGGTTGTCGCCGAGCGCCTCGCGATAGACGCCGGAGATCGTCTGCACCGCCGCCGTGTGGCGGCCGAATACTTTTTCCAGCGCCAGCGAGATCTCACCCACGGTGGCGTTGGCGCGCGCGGCGCGGACCGCGAATTCCAGCAGGTTCTCGCCGCTCTCGGCGGCACGGGTCAGCGCTGCGAGCGCATCCTCCAGCACCGCGACGTCGCGTGTGCCTTTGAGCCGCTGCAGCTTCGCCAATTGCCTGGCTTTCACCTCGGCATTGTCGATCTTCAGCACATCGACTTCGATGTCGGTCTGGGGCCGGTGTGCGTTGACGCCGACCAGAATTTGCTCGCCGGAATCGATGCGCGCCTGGGTGCGGGCCGCGGCTTCCTCGATGCGCAGCTTGGGAATGCCTTGCTCGATCGCCGCCGCCATGCCGCCGAGACTTTCGACCTCCTCGATATGGGCCAGCGCGCGCGCCGCCAGATCATGCGTCAGCCGCTCGACATAGGCCGAGCCGCCCCATGGATCGATCATGCGCGTGGTGCCGGATTCCTTCTGCAGGATGAGCTGCGTGTTGCGGGCGATCCGCGCCGAATGATCGGTCGGCAGCGCCATCGCCTCGTCGAAGGAATTGGTGTGCAGTGATTGGGTATGCCCCTGCGTCGCCGCCATCGCCTCGATCATGGTGCGGGTGATGTTGTTGTAAGGATCCTGCGCCGTCAGCGACCAGCCCGAGGTCTGGCAATGGGTGCGCAACGACAGCGAACGCTCGTCCTTCGGCGCAAAATTCTTCTTCATCAGGCTCGACCACAGCAGCCGCGCGGCCCTGAGCTTGGCGACCTCCATGAAGAAGTTCATGCCGATCGCCCAGAAGAAGGAGAGGCGCGGCGCGAAACGGTCGATGTCGAGACCGCCCGCAACGCCGGCGCGCGCATACTCGATGCCGTCGGCGATCGTATAGGCAAGCTCGAGGTCGGCGGTCGCGCCGGCTTCCTGCATGTGATAGCCGGAGATCGAGATCGAGTTGAATTTCGGCATATGCCTGGAGGTGTAGGCAAAAATGTCCGACACGATCCGCATCGAAGGTTTCGGCGGATAGATGTAGGTGTTGCGGACCATGAACTCCTTCAGAATGTCGTTCTGAATGGTTCCGGCGAGATCCTTCTGCGCGACGCCTTGTTCCTCCGCCGCCACGATGTACAGCGCCATGATCGGCAGCACGGCGCCGTTCATGGTCATCGACACCGTCATTTCGTTGAGCGGAATGCCGTCGAAGAGCTGGCGCATGTCGAGGATGGAATCGATCGCCACACCCGCCATGCCGACATCGCCGGCGACGCGCGGATGGTCGCTGTCATAACCACGATGCGTGGCGAGATCGAAGGCCACCGACAGGCCTTTTTGGCCCGCGGCGAGATTGCGCCGGTAGAAGGCGTTGGATTCCTCCGCCGTCGAGAACCCGGCATACTGCCGGATCGTCCAGGGCTGCTGGACATACATGGTGGGGTAGGGGCCGCGCACGAAGGGCGGCATGCCCGGATACGTGTCTAGATTGGCGAGCCCCTTGAGGTCGCCTTGGCCGTAAAGATGCTTCACGGCGATGCCTTCCGGCGTCATCCGCTGGCCTTTGAGCTCGACCGGCGCGCGACGCGGCGCCGACCAGCCGATCTGGCTGAAATCCGGGATCATGACCCGGCTCCGATCGACTGATCGATGCGCACCGGAAACAGCGGCTCGCAGGTCGCGACGCCCTCCGTCAGCGCCGGACGCCGCTCTTGCGGCAGCGTCTCGACCGGGCGCTCCGTGCCGACGCGGTAAAGCGTCGTGCCGACAATGCCGCGTTCGCCCGACCGGTAGGCGCCGTTGCGCTTGGCCGCGGCCGTCTGAACGCGATTTTGGATATAGCCCTGCTGCAGGCTGGCAAGCACGCCGCCCTCGGCCTCGATGCGCTGGAATTCTTCCCAGGCCGCGGCGCAGAGATCGTCGGTCAGCGCTTCGACCGCGCCCGAGCCGCTGGCCGGGTCGACGACGTGGTCGATATGGCTCTCCTCGGCCATGATCAGTTGGGCGTTGCGGGCAACGCGGCGGGCAAAGCCGGCCGGCAGCCCATGCGCGATCGTGTGCGGCAGGATCGAGATCGAATCGGCGCCGCCGGTTGCCGCCGCGAAGGCCGCGATCGCCGTGCGCAAAATATTGGTCTCCGGGTTGGCCATCGTCATCATGCGATAGGAGGTCTCGGCATGGATGCTGGCGGTCGCGGCCGGGATCGAGCAGGCTTCCTGGATGCGCGCCCAGAGCGTGCGCAACGCCCGCACCTTGGCCATCGACAGGAACTGGTCCTGGTCGACGCTGAGCGCGAAGCCGATATAGGGCGCCGCATAGACCAGTGGCTGGCGCGCCTTCTCGAACATCCTGAGATAGGACACCACGGAAGCCATCATCGTGCCGAGCTCCTGCGCCTCGGTGGCGCCGGCATTGTGGAAGACACGGCCGTCGGCCTCGAGCAGCACGCCCGGCACGCCCATCGAGAAGAAATGCGCCAGCGACTGCGGCATCGATTCCTGCAGCGCCTCGATCGAGGTGCGCAGCCGTCCGGTGCCGGCGAAGATCGCCGCCGGATCGATGCCGAAGGAAAGGTTGAGCTTGGCCGGATCGGAACGGCGTTTGCTCAAGAAGGCGAGAAGCCAGTCGGCCACGGCGCGGCTCCAGGGATGCGCGTCGATGCGCACCTGCACGCGGTTGAGCGGCACGCCGTCGAGCACCCGTTCCAACGCTTCCGCGGTGCGCGGCAGGCCGTAGCCGAAGGCATTCGGCGCGCCCTCGAAGACCAGCGACAGACCGCTGGCGCCTTGGGCGATGTCTTCCAGGGCTTGCGCGCTGGCCCGGGCAATATCCGGGTCGTCGACGCGCTGGCTGACGATCCAGGGCGCGGTCGGATTTGTGCGCGGCAACGGCTCGGCGGTCGTCGAGCGTTGTCTGAGCGGCTCGATGCGGATGCCGTCATCGGTGCGGGAGACGAGCTTTTCCTCGAAGGAACCGCCGGCAAGCGCCTTTTCCGCCAGCGCCTGCCAACGCTTGGCGTCCGGGTTCGGAAGGTCGACATCCCTGGTCAAGGCGCCGGCGCCCATCGTTCTCCTCGCTTCTCGGCCGCATCAGCCGGGTTCAGCCAATCTAAGGTCAGGAACCGGATATCACAATGCGTCATCCGGCCAATCGATTGCCAAACATGCGCGGAATCCGCAAGCGCCAAAGGCCGAATTCGCTGCGCCCCAAAATCGATGCTGGGCATTGCCGCATGTGACGAGCGTTACTATACCTCCGAATGCGGCCTTTGAGCGGAACAGATTGCGGAGACAGGATATGGTTGACGAGACCAGCATCTTCATCGGCGCCAGCCGCAAGCCCGACGATTCCTATCAGCGCGCGGAGGAGCTGCTGCTGCGCTACGGCAACCGCCACGGCCTTGTCACCGGGGCCACGGGCACCGGCAAGACGGTCAGCCTGCAGATCCTGGCCGAGGGCTTTTCCAATGCCGGCGTGCCTGTCTTCTGCGCCGACATCAAGGGCGACCTTTCCGGCATATCCATGATGGGCGAGGCCAAGGATTTCCTGGTCAAGCGCGCCGAGCAGGTGAAGCTCGATCCCTACCAGTTCCAGGAATTCCCGGTCATCTTCTGGGATCTGTTCGGCGAGCAGGGCCACCCGATCCGCGCCACCATTTCCGAGATGGGGCCGCTGCTTTTGTCGCGGCTGATGAACCTCACGGTGGCGCAGGAAGGCGTCATGAACATCGCCTTCCGCATCGCCGACGAGGAGGGCCTGCTGCTGCTCGATCTCAAGGACCTGCAGGCGCTGCTCGCCAACATGGCCGACCGCGCCGACCAGCTCAGCGCCCGATACGGCAATGTCACCAAACCCTCCGTCGGCGCCATCCAGCGCACGCTGCTGGTGCTGGAGAGCCAAGGTGCCGCGAACTTCTTCGGCGAGCCGGCGCTGCGCATAGCCGACATCATGCGCACGACGCGCGACGGCCGCGGCGCGATCAGCGTTCTGGCCGCCGACAAGCTGATGATGAACCCAAGACTCTACGCCACCTTCCTGCTGTGGCTGATGTCGGAACTGTTCGAGGAACTGCCCGAGGTCGGCGATCTCGACCGGCCGAAGCTGGTGTTCTTCTTCGACGAGGCGCATCTTTTGTTCGAGGACGCGCCGAAGGTGCTGATCGACCGTGTCGAGCAGGTGGTGCGGCTGATCCGCTCCAAGGGCGTCGGCGTCTATTTCGTCACCCAGAACCCGCTGGATATTCCCGAAAAAGTGCTGGCCCAGCTCGGCAACCGCGTCCAGCATGCGTTGCGCGCCTATACGCCGCGCGAGCAACAGGCGGTGCGCACGGCCGCCGAGACCTTCCGGCCCAACCCCGATTTCGATTGCGCCACCGCCATCACCCAGCTCGCCACCGGCGAGGCGCTGGTCTCGATGCTGGAGGACAAGGGCGTGCCGGCCATGGTCCAGCGCACGCTGATCCGGCCGCCGTCATCCCGGCTTGGACCGATCACGCCCGACGAGCGCCGCAAGATCATCGCCGCGAGCCCGGTCGCCGGCCAGTACGACGAGACCGTCGATCGCGAATCGGCTTTCGAAATCCTGCAGAAGAAGACCAAGGAGGCGCAGGACGCCGAGGCGGCAAAGCAGCGGAACAGCGGCGGCTCGCGCTGGACCATTCCCGGTTTCGACGATGTTTTGGGAACAGGCAACCGGCGGTCCTCCAGCCGCCAGACCGTGGCCGAAGCCGCCATCAAGTCGGTGGTGCGCTCGGTCGGCTCCTCCGTCGGCCGCGCCATCGTACGCGGGATTTTGGGAAGCCTTGCGCGAGGCCGCTGAAGCGAAGAGCCGGCACCGAGCGGAGCGCGACGCGAATCACGCCCCGCAACCTTTGATGTCAGGCGAGGACCCGCTTGCCGTCGGGCGAATCCGTCACGGAAATGCGCCACCCCGGAAGGCTGTCCGCGTTACCTCCCGACGATCAAATCTTACCCGTCGACGGGTGAGCCGCATCAGTGGCAGCTGAAACTTTCCGCCAGGGAATTTTTCCCGGCGGAACCGCAATTTCATGAAATACCAGACGCGCCAAATCATGGCCTTTGACGTGCTGTTGCCGGGGGGCAAACTCGATAGCGCCGACAGCACGTGCGATCACGAATTATTGTGGCAAGGGAACCGAAAGCGCCCTCTAAGGTTGGGCAAAGGCTGCGGAGGGCTGAGCATCAGGAGTCCGAGTTGCGGCGCGATGACGATCTGCCAGCTTGGTATTCGGAAATTCCTGCTGAAAGGCGGCCACTGCTAAACGCGAAAGGCGGGCTGTCGTTCGGCCACACTCGCCTCATGCAGCAATTCTTGAGCGAGAACTTTTCGCGCAAGCTTTCGCTCGCCGAGATGGCGGCCGTGTGCGGGCTGTCCCCCTACCACTTCGCCCGTGCTTTCTCCAAGACGTTCGGCATGACGCCGCATCAATATGTTCTTACCCTTCGCCTTGACTTTGCCGAGAAGCTGCTGGCCGACAGGCGCATCTCGATCACGGACATCGCCTATCTGAGCGGCTTCTCGAGCCAGAGCCACCTCACCACCACGATGAAGAAATATCGCGACGCCACCCCACAGCAGGTGCGGGCAAGGCATGTTCGGTCGCGGTCCGGATAGGGTAACTAATTTAGCAGCATGGAAATTAAGCGGAGCTCTTATAAAGATTCGGCTAAAGTAATTTACTGTTAACCTCCAGAATACCTGCCGTATATTTTCAGATAAACAGCAATTTATTGGAATACGAAGCCCTGAAAACGTGTCTTTCTGCAGCAAATCCGGTATTCGGATTCTAAGCTGGCCGAGGGGACATGAGCGACGACACGGCGATTCGCCGGAGCCTTTCCGAGGAGATCGGTTATTGGCTGGAGTCGGCATCGCGGACGCTTGAGAAGCGCTATGGAAATGGCCTGCCCCTGGCCAAGCAGGACATGCTGCTGGCCCATTATCTCTATGGCCTCACGGCTGTCGTTCACGCGCATGACGCGCCTGCCGTCCATCTGGCGGCGGTGCGGTCCTATCTCGAGCGGCTGATCCCAACGGAGCGGGTTGCGGCGGCGCTTCAGGCTGTGCCCGAGGCGGGTGACGCCTGGCTTGAAAACACGCTCGATCGCGTCGAGGCGATCGGGGAAAAACAGGGCCACGCGCTGCTGGCGCGCGGCGCCGATATCGTCATCCCATTTTCGAGCAGACACGCTTTGGCGGCAGGGTCGGCGGAACCTGCCGTGATCGAGCGCGACCCACCAAAGGAGGCATTCTCGCAATGAACTTCAGGCAGGAACGTATCGCTCAGCGCGGGTCGGCCCGATTTGCCAGCAACTGGGTCTCCGGCGCCGGCGACAGCCGCTCGCTCCGGCGCCGCCTGATGGCGGCGCTGCGCAACGCGCATAGGGTGCTCGGCATGCGACGCAAGGGACATGGGCTCGGCATGCTCGGCGTCGGTAGGATGCTGGCGGCGGCGCTGGGTATGATTGCATTGGGCGGTATCGCCACGCCGGCACTGGCGCAATATGCCGCCGGCGGCGGGTCCGCGACCGCTCCCGAGGCCATAGCGATCGGGAATGGCTCAACAGCCAGCCTTAACTGGGCCATAGCGCTCGGCTTCCAGGCCCAATCGACGGCGCAATACTCTGTCGCTATCGGCCGAACCGCGTCGGCCACGGGCCCCGGTGGCGCGGTGGCGCTGGGCTCCGGCACAATCTCTAACAACATCAACACGGTAGCGATCGGCGTCAGCTCCAGTGCCACCGGGGCAGGCGCCAGCGCGCTGGGCACCTTCTCGGTAGCTTCGGGTGGCAACGCCACCGCCATCGGCGTCAGTTCCTTGGCTAGCGGCAACACGTCCTTCGCTGGCGGCTGGGGGACCCAAGCCACCGGGCTGCGCAGTACTGCGATCGGCAATTCATCGGTCGCGTCGGGAATAGATGCCTTTGCTCAAGGTACTTCCGCCGCCGCAAGCAACCAGAATGCCATCGCGATCGGCTTCCAATCGGTCGCTTCACAGATCAATTCCATCAATATCGGCGGGCGCACTCTTGCGGGAGCGGGCGCTACTGCGCAGGGCGCCATCGCCCTTGGCACGGATGTGACGGCATCTCAGCAAAACACCGTTGCCATAGGCATACTGACCAAGGCGACGGGAACGAGCGCCACGGCGATGGGTAACACGGCCAGCGCCTGGGGCAACCAGTCCATCGCACTCGGCTTGGGAGCGCAGGCGGGCGTTCAGGCCAACACGGCGCTGCCCAACAGCATCGCGATCGGCACCAATTCACTCTCTTCCGGCGCTTTCGCCGTCGCGATGGGTACTACCTCAGTTGCTAGTGGCACCGCCAGCACGGCAGTGGGCAACACCGCCGCTGCCAGCGGCACAAATGCCTCCTCATTCGGGTCTGGGGCGAAGGCGGCAGGAGACAACTCCCTTGCTGCCGGCGTCAACGCCAACGCCAGTGGTATCGCCAGCACCGCGCTCGGCATCGGTTCCAATGCATCGGCGCAGAGCGCCATCGCCGTCGGCAACAATGCCAAGGCCGATTCCGCCGAGGCGGTCGCCATGGGCACCAATGCGGTCGCGACCGGCGGCAAGGCTGTCTCGATCGGCTCCGGCAATACCGCATACGGCAACGGCGCGGTCTCCATCGGCGATCCGAGCTATGCCAGCGGCACCGGCGCCTTCACCGGCGGTGCCAACAACATCGCCAACAGCGACGGAACGGCCAGCGCCACCGCCGCCAACCAGGCTGCCGGCGCGGTGGCGATCGGCAACAACAACAAGGCGATCGGGCAGGGCTCCGTGGCGCTGGGCAACGGCTCTACCGCGGGCGCCGCCGGCCTCGCCGGCAATGTTGCGCTCGGCGACGGCGCGACCGCGGCGGCGAAGTCCGGCGATGTCGCCCTGGGCTCCGGCTCGGTGACCGTCGCGGCGGTCGGCACGAGCGGCACGACGATCGGCGGGACGGCCTACAGCTTCGCCGGAACGGCTCCGACATCGACCGTCAGCATCGGCGCTCCGGGCGCGGAGCGGACCCTCACCAATCTCGCGGCGGGCCGGCTCAGCAACGCCTCGACCGACGCCATCAATGGCTCGCAGCTGTTCGCGACCAACCAGCAGGTGACGCAGAACACCACCGATATCGCCGCCAACACCGCCGACATCACCAATCTCGGCAACACCATCACCAGCATCAACACCGGCGCCGGCATCAAGTATTTCCACGCCAACTCGACGCTGCCCGACTCCCAGGCTCTGGGGACGGATTCCGTCGCGGTCGGTCCCAATGCGGTGGCCAACAATGCCGGCGACGTCGCGATCGGCCTGAATTCCGTATCCGGAACCACGACCAATGTCGGCGGCACGACGATCGGCGGTGTGAACTATACCTTCGCCGGCGGAACCCCGGCCGGCGCGTTCTCGGTCGGTTCGGTGGGCGCGGAGCGCCAGATCCAGAACGTCGCGGCCGGGCAATTGAGCGGTTCCTCGACCGACGCGGTCAACGGCTCGCAGTTGTTCGCGACCAACCAGCAGGTGACGCAGAACACGACCGACATCGCGGCCAACACCGCCGACATCACCAATCTCGGCAACACGATCACCAACATCAACACCGGCGCCGGCATCAAGTATTTCCATGCCAATTCGACGTTGGCGGATTCTCAGGCGCTGGGGACGGACTCCGTCGCGATTGGCCCGAATGCCATCGCGAACAACGCCGGCGACGTGGCTATCGGCTTGAATTCGGTATCGGGCGCCACGACCAATGTCGGCGGCACGACGATCGGCGGCGTCAACTACACCTTCGCCGGCGGAACGCCGGCCGGCGCATTCTCGGTCGGCTCGGTGGGCGCGGAGCGCCAGATCCAGAACGTCGCCGCCGGGCAGTTGAGCGACTCCTCGACCGATGCCGTCAACGGCTCGCAGCTCTTCGCCACCAACCAGCAGGTGACGCAGAACACCACCGACATCGCCGCCAACACCGCCGACATCACCACGCTCGGCAACACGATCAACAATTTTGCCGGTGACACCTCGTCCACCTACACGGACGCCAATGGCGAGGGCATCCGCTACGTGCGCACCAACGACACGACGCTTCCGGTCACCGATGCCTTCGCGCAAGGGATCGGCTCCTCGGCGCTCGGCTACCAGGCGACGGCGTCCGCCGCCAATTCCCTGGCTCTCGGCCGCGGCACCGCGGTCACCATAACCGACGGTGTGGCGCTCGGCTCCGGCTCGGTTTCCGACCGTGCGGTCGCGCCCGTGTCGGGGTCGATCCTTTCCGGCACCGGCCTCATTCCCTACAACACCGCGGACATGACCCTGCTCGGCGCCGTCTCGGTGGGCACCTCCACCGCTTATCGCCAGATCATCAATGTGGCCGACGGCACCGAGGACCAGGACGCCGTCACGCTTCGCCAGCTGAAGGGCGCGCTGAGCTCCTTCGCGGTGACCGGAAGCATGTACTTCCACGCCAACTCGACCGCGTCGGACTCGCTGGCGGTCGGCACCGATTCGGTAGCGATCGGTCCACGCACGACCGTCAATGGCGACAACGGCATCGGCATGGGCAACGGCGCCATCGTCCAGCAGACGGCCCCCGGCGGCATCGCGATCGGCCAGACCTCGACTGTCAATGCGGCAGACAGCATCGCGCTAGGCACGAACTCGACCGCCAACGGCACCCAGTCAATGGCGCTCGGCGCCGGCGCCACGGCCAACGAGCCGGGCAGCGTCGCTCTCGGCGCCGGCTCGACGACGGCGGCTGCCGTCGCCACCACCGGCACGACGATCAACGGCGTCGCCTACACCTTCGCCGGAACCAATCCGACGAGCACGGTGAGCGTCGGCAGCGTCGGCAACGAACGCACCGTCACCAATGTGGCCGCGGGCAGGATCAGCGACACTTCCACCGATGCCATCAATGGCAGCCAGCTCTACGCGACCAACCAGGCCGTCGAAGCGGTGCAGGGGAGCGTCGGCAACCTGAATGAGTTCGCCGTTCAATATGACAAGAACCCGGACGGCACCAAGTCGAACTCGCTGACGCTCGTCGGCGGTGACGTGAATGCGCCCGTTGTCATCCACAATGTCGGCGCCGGCACCGCTGACACCGATGCAGTCAACGTGCTGCAGCTCAACAACGGGCTGGCGACAACGTTCGACAACTCCAAGACCTACACCAATCAGGTGGCGGCCACCACGCTGCAGCAGGCCAATGCCTATACCGACTCCAAGCTCAGCCAGCTCAACATGGACATGGGCGAGGCGCGCGGCGAGGCGCGGCAGGCCGCCGCGATCGGCCTGGCGGCTGCTTCGCTGCGCTACGACGACCGCCCCGGCAAGCTGAGCGTCGCGGCCGGCGGCGGCTATTGGCGCGGCGAAGGCGCCGTGGCGTTCGGCGCCGGTTACACGAGCGAGGACGGCCGAGCCCGGGCGAACCTCTCCGGCACGACGGCGGGCGGGCACTGGGGTGTCGGCGCGGGCGTCAGCTTCACCCTGAACTGAGTCTGCTGATGACCAGGCAAACAGTCCTTGCCGTAATATCGGTGGTTTGCCTCCTTCTGTCCGGCCCGCACGCGGCCGGGCAAGGGGCGGCCCCTGCCTACAGGATAAAACCTTCCGACGTCGCGGTGCCTCCGGACGTGAAGCTTGGCGAATATCAACGCATCACGCGTCCGTTCGAGAACTGGACGCTGATCTGCGACGAGAACCTGCAGGCCAGGAAGAAGGTATGCAACATCAGCCAGTCCTTCATCGACCAGGGCCAGGCAATAATCTTCAGCTGGTCGCTTGCGGCCGACGAGAAGGGCAAGCCGTTCATGATATTGCGCGCGCCCAGCGCGGCAGGGGCAGGCAGCAAGCTTTCGCTCAGATTTGCCGGCCGCAAACAGCCGGTCGACGTTCAACTGCAAGGCTGCGACGCGTCGGTTTGCGTCGGTTATCTACCCGTCGGCCCGGTGCTTCGCGAGCAGATCGGCAAGGAGACGATGGTCCAGGTTTCCTATTCCCTGCCGTCGGGAGCGACCGTCAGCCTCGATGCCCCGTTCAAGGGGCTCAAGACCGCGCTGTCGGCCATCAACTAGAAAGACCTTGAGATGACACGCCAATCCATCGAGGACAGAATCCTGACGCACTCCCAGCCGGTCGCGCTGCCGGAGCCGCCGGCAAGTGCGCCGCCACAGCGTTCGCCAGGCTGGCGCCTGGTGCGAAACACGGCGCTGCTCGGCGCGTTCGCGGTCTTGGTCGCGGCGGCGGTGATCCTGTCGCTCCGTCTCTATCCCGCGCTCGGTACATTCGTCGCCGGCACGGCCTCCGCGCAAGCACAGGCGCCCATGCAGGGCGAGCCGGCGCAAGCCGCGCCTGCGCCGGCGGATATCGCGGCGAACAAGAATCCGTTTCAGGCGCATGTCGCTCAGGCGGGCGTGCGCACCTGCGCCAATCTCTTTACCACGCTCGGACAGGCTCTGACGGCAGGATCGACCTATGCGGTCCAGACGCAATGGGACAAAACTTCGCCGGATGCCCATGCGGTGCAGGCCGTGGCCGGGATGAGCTACGATCTGCCGGACTACAAGACGCAGGCCGCGGGCGTCGTCTTTGCTTCGCCCGTCGGCCAGACCTGCGAGGGCGGCTTCGTGCGCGTGGCGCCGTTCCAGCGCTCTTGCCAGGAAGTTGCCGGAACGCTCCCGAAAGGCAGCCTGCTGGCGGACAATCTTTCGAAAACGATGCTTTTCAACCTGGCCAACAATGGCGGCCAGGCGCTGCTGGTCCCCACCGGCAATACCTGTGTCGTCGTCTCGGTGGCCCGCATGGGCGGCTAGCGGCCAGCCGTGATGGTCGATTCCTGGACAGCTGCAATTGGGAGCTACGAAAATGCTGATCAACCGTCGCCTCTCATTCCCGCTGCTGGCGGCTTTTGTCGGACTGACAATGGCGAGCCAGGCCGCTGACCTGGTGGCGCCGCCGCCGGCGCAGACCGGCGAGGAGAGGGGAATCTGGGGCGCGATCGCCTACTCGCCGGGCGACGGCAGGCACGGCTTCTTCTGGGGCGCCGACAAGCGGCAGGAAGCCGAAGACATCGCGCTCAAGCACTGCGAGAATGCGGACGGCGCGGGCTGTAGGGTGGTCGAGGTGTTTCGCAATCATCGCCATTGGGACGATGATGACGGCACCGGCTTTCCCTATGAGCATTGCGCGGCGCTTTCAGTCGGCAAGAGCCGTGGCCCGGCGACCCCGTTCTGGGGTGTCGCGTCCGCCACGACGCGTCGCGAAGCCGAGGACAAGGCCAAGGCCGAATGCGGCGGTAAGGAGAAGCAGTGCAAGATCCGCGAATGGGTCTGCACCTGAGCGTCGACAACGCTGCAGCCTGCATTAGATGTTCTGCCGCGTGAAGTGGAAGGCAGCGGCCCGCTGACTCAGATATTCTCCGGTGTGACTATTTCGAAAGGTATCGACCGCTGAAGGGTCGCGAATGGTGCTTGTGGTCCAATGACATCGATCATGGTCTGCACGAGAAGGGCGGAGGTCGCTTCAAGGGGGTGGCAGAGAGCTGCCGTGATCAATCCTTCGGACAATCCTCTGCGGGTCTCGGGCCCAATGTCGCGGCATACCACCTTGATCCCCGATCGCCTCTCGGAAGACACTTCCCTCAAGGCGCGAAGCACGCCTGTGATGCCGCCGCCAACAATTAGAATCCCCACCAGATCGTCCGTCGTCTTCAGCAACTCGGCCACCATGCGATAGGCCTCGCTCGATTCCTCGTGAGTGGGGCGGCTCTCCTCCACTGTGAGCCGAGGCGCGTGCTCGCGCAAATAGGAGCGGAAGCTGGCGTCCGAGACATCCTGGCATTGGTAGCGATGATTGCCGATGAAAACAGCGATTCGACCAGCCCCTTGGGTCGTTTGCGTGATCAGGAATGCTGCGGTGCGCCCCAGCTTCCAGTTGTCGGTGCCTACATAGGCCGCCCTTTCCGGTGCGGATTGATCTGTGATGTAGGAGACAACCGGCTTACCCATCTCCTTGAGGGAACGGATGGCCTGGCCAATGATCGGGTGATCCGCCGCGACCACCGCCACAGCGTCGCATGCATCGCCAAGCGCGATGAGCCGGCTCGATATCGTCTCCGGCGTCAAAATATCCACGAAGTCGACGACAGGGTCGATGACCTCGTCCCGCCGCTCGCGGCAGGCGGTGACGATCTTCTTCCCGAACAGTTGATAGAGGTCGCGGGTCGACTGCTGGAGCAGGAAACCCAGCCGGTAATGCGGCGAGATTTTTCGCGCCCGGTCATCGATCGCGCCGATGCCGTAAAAGCCAATTTCTTCCGCGGCGCTTTGCACGCGCTGGACTGTTTTCGGCCGCACGGCAACCGTGCCGCCCAGAATTCTGTTCACCGTCGCCACCGACACGCCTGCCGCGGTAGCAAGATCGTGGATTGTCGGCCGCTTCATGAACGCTCACCCTTCTCTGTATCATCATGATTGAAACTAAATGATACAAATGCAATTTTGATATTATTTCTGCCTTCTCCGAATATCAACCCTCCGATATGAATTGCGCCGAGTGAGGCCTCGATCGGATGTCGAGAGCCCACAGACCCCAGACCGATCCGGGCACGGAGGCGCTGTCACGATGGATGATCTTCAGTATGGAACGCGCGACAAGCGCGGTAACTGGGCACCACATCACCGTGCCGAGCCGGCGCCGATCTGGCACCGTCCGTTCAATGTGAAGAAGGTGGTAGCCTGGATTCCAGAATTCTTCTGGCCGTGGAACACCTTCCACCTCGCCACGTCGCTCATTTGGGTCAACCTGCTGATCCCGAGCTGGCAGAGTCTAGCGAGCCTCTCGCTGCTCAACTACCTTTGGCTGTACGGCCTCAACGCCGCCGGGATCTTTCTTTTCTACGGCTTCTTCGAGCTGCGCTACTACGTCCAGCGCAAGCAACAGAACCGCTTCAAGTACAATCCAAAGTTTCCCTCGGACGCGCCGTCCGACGTGTTCTGGTTTCAAAGCCAGAACGTCGACAATTTCACCCGCTCGTTTTTCGTCACCATACCGCTGTGGACAGTGGTCGAGATCGTGATGCTGTGGGTCTACGCGAACAGCTGGGCTGTCTGGCTGCCCTGGACGACGAACTGGCTATATCTGTCGTTCCTGGTGCTTATCGCGCCTGCGGTGCATGAGGTCTATTTCTTCTTCCTGCACCGGGCGATCCATTGGCCGCCGCTCTACAAATGGGTGCACTCGGTCCATCACAATTCGATCAATCCGAGCCCGTGGTCGTCGCTGTCGATGCATCCGGTCGAGGGCTTCCTCTATCATGCCGAAGCCTGGCTGCACCTGTTGATCCCGTCCAACCCGGTCTGCGCTTATTTCACGCTGCATGGAGCCGGTTTCGGCGCCGTCAACGGCCATCTCGGCTTCGAGACCTTCGAGATCACCGACAAGGTCAATCTCGATAGCCATTCCTACTTGCACTACCTGCACCACAAGTACTTCGAGGTGAATTACGGCGGCGACGGGCTGGTGCCACTCGATAAGCTGTTCGGCACCTGGCACGACGGCAGCAAGGATGGCGACGAGGTCATGAAGGCCCGCTTCCGCAAGAAAAAGGAAAAGGTGCGGAGCCGGCAGGAAGGCCGCGGCGATCCGGCATCCGGAATGCCTGCGGAATAACGAACCAGGCGCCGTTTCGGCTGGGTCCGTGAGGAGTGGGCCCGGAACAGGAAGACTTTTGTTGAAACCCTATGGGGTAATCTGGGAGGAATACCATGAAGCTTTTCAAGACACTCGTCTCGACGGCGATGCTGATCGGGTTCAGCACCGGCGCGACGCTCGCCGCCAACATCTTCGTCGTCGGCGGCAAGCCGGACGATCCGTTCTGGTCGATCGTCAAGCGCGGTGCCGAAGACGCCGGCAAGGTCGTCGAGGCTCAAGGCGGCAAGGTCACCTGGCTCGGACCGCAGAACTACGACAATCTGGGTGTGGACGCCGCAGAGCTGATCCGTCAGGCCATCGACCAGAAGGCCGATGCCATCGTCGGCCCGGACTGGGTGCCGGAAGCGATGGATCCTGCGTTCAAGGCGGTAAGGGACGCTGGCATTCCGCTGCTTATCTACAATGCCGGCGGGTTGAAGGCAGCCGATCGTCTCGGCGCCATGAACTATGTCGGCTCCGATGATTACAAGGGCGGCGTCGCGGCGGGCGAGTACCTTACCAAGGCCGGCAACAAGAAGGGCGTCTGCATCAACACGCTGCCGGGCGCCGCCAACATCGAGGCGTTTTGCGGTGGCTTCAAGGAGGGTATGAAGAACGGTGGTGGCGAAGCCGACGTGCTGCCATTGCCCGCCACATCCTTCGGCTCGGCAACCGCCGTAGCCCAGGCGGTGAAGGCCTATCTGTTGCAGCACCAGGACGTGAACGCTGTCTTTACGATCGGCAACGTCGACGCCAACTCGGCCATGAACGGCATCACCCAGGCCGGCAAGGTCGGAAAGGTGCACCTGTGCGGCATGAATTTTGACGAGACGATCCTGAACAACATCAAGGGTGGCCAGCAGGATTGCGCCATCGACCAGCAGGGTTACCTGCAGGGATATCTCGCCGTGGCGATCCTCAATGGTCACGTCAATTACGGCCTGTCGGTGCCCACCCGCGAGATCCTTACGGGACCAGGCATCATCGACAAGACGAACGTCGACGCCACCATCGCTGGCGTGAAAGCAGGGACACGATAATCCTCCCGCCTGGGCCGCCCGCGTTTTGCGGCGGGCGGCCCTTTTTCCCTTTCTCTGCGGCGGCACATTACGGCCAGCCGCGTGCTCGCGGATTACCCTAATGGCACATCCCGTCGCATCCACATCAACGCCTGCGCTCGAACGCTCGCGGTCCGGACTGGCGCTCGGCCGGTTGGCACGTCGACCGGAGTCGGGCTCGTTCCTTGGCATGGTCGCAGTCCTGCTTTTCTTCGGCCTATTCGGCGGCAGCAGTTTCATGTCGGCAGCCGGTGCGGCAAGCTGGCTGAACATCGCTTCCGAGATCGGGATCATTGCGCTGCCGATGGGGTTGCTGATGATCGCCGGGGAACTGGACATCTCGGTCGGCGCGGTGATCCCCGCGGCGTCGCTCACCGCTGCCATCGTCTCGGGTCACTACGGGCTGCCCGATTGGCTTGGCATAACGGCAGCGCTCGGCCTCGGCCTCGCCGTCGGCCTCGTCAACGGCCTGTTTGTGACGAGGACAACCATCCCGTCGCTTGTCATCACCATCGGAACCATGTTCGGCACGATGGGTCTGACGCTGGGCCTCACCGTCAAGATCGCCGGCAGCACCGGCGTCTCGCTCGTGCCGGACCCGCTTACCAAGCAAATCTTGGGTGACTATCTCGGCGGCATGTTCCAGGTCACGATCCTGTGGTGGGTCGTGTTCGTGGTTGGCCTGTTCTGGCTGTTGCACATCTCGCCGATGGGCAATTGGATCTATGCGCTCGGCGGCGACAAGGAGAGTGCGCGCAACGTCGGCATCCCAACCAAGCGCCTGACGATCGGCCTCTTCATGCTGTCCGGCTTCAGCGCCGCGTTCGTCGGGGTCAGCGAGGTGATGGTCTACCAAAGCGCGCAGGTTCTGGCCGGCCAGTCCTTCATCTTCAATTCCATCATGTGCGTGGTCATCGGCGGCGTCTTGCTCACGGGCGGTTTCGGCTCGATCGTCGGCATCGTGTTCGGCACGCTCACCTTCTCGATCGTGAACCAGGGCATCTATTTCACCAGTCTCGATCCCAATGTCGGCAGCGTCATCATCGGTGCGCTTCTCCTGATTGCGGTGTTGACCAACGACACGTTCCGGCAGTTGGCGCTCAGCTATTCGTCGAAGAAGGGAGGACAGTCATGATGGACGCAATCAAATCATCACTGCGCCGTCCCGAAGCCGGATCGGTCCTCAGCCTCATTGGCGTGGTGCTGTTCTTCGTTCTGTTCGGCGGCGCCAATCTGGGCACGCTGGTTGGCGCGGCGAGTTGGGTCAATTTCGCGGCCAATCTCGGCATCGTCGCCATTCCCGTCGGCCTGCTGATGATCGCGGGCGAACTCGACATTTCCATCGGCGCCTTGATCCCCGCCGGTTCGATGACCACGGCCGTCCTGACCGGCTACTACGGACTGCCCATAGCCGTAGGGATCGCCGGCGCACTGGCGGTCGGCGTGGCGGTTGGCCTGATCAACGGCCTGCTGACGATACGAACCTCCGTGCCCTCGCTGATCATTACCCTGGCCACGCTGGTCGCCATGCAAGGGGTAGTGCTCAGCGGGTCTGTGCTTCTGACCGGCAACGCCAGCGTTGCCCTCACTGCGCCGGACTGGGCCAAATTCCTGTTCGGCCAGCTGATCGGCGGCAGTCACCAGGTCATCATCGTCTGGTGGGTCGCCTTCGCCGCCATCATGGGTTTCGTTCTGCACAAGACCCGCTATGGCAATTGGCTTTTTGCAATGGGCGGCGACAAGGTCAGCGCCCGCAATGCCGGCATTCCGACGAACCGGATGACCATTGCGCTGTTTGTGTTGTCCGCGGTCAGCGCCACATTCGTTGGCATCTGCCAGGCGATCCTGTTCAACTCCGCCCAGGTCTCCGGCGGCATGAGCTTCATCTTCAACGCGATCGTGTCCGTGGTGGTGGGCGGTGTGCTGCTGACCGGCGGTTTCGGGTCGGTCGTTGGTATCTTCGTGGGAACCGTCACCTTCGCCATCGTCAGCCAGGGCATCTACTTCACCCAGATCGACCGAAACTGGTCGAACCTGATCATCGGCGTGATGCTCCTGCTGGCCGTGCTGATGAATCAGTCATTCCGCGACCTGGCGCTGTACTTCAGACCGCGGCGCAAGCGAAGCCTGCCGCGGGAGCCAGCCAACCCATGAGAGATGAGTTTGAGATCACTTCCCGCTTCGGTGAATGCCACCCCGGCGCAGTCGAATTGCAGATGAAGAGATGACGCCATGAACGACAAACCTGCCATTCTCGAACTGAGAAACGTCAACAAATCCTTTGGACCGATCGACGTCTTGCACGATATTTCGCTCAGGGTGCGCGCCGGCGAAGTGCTCTGCCTGCTCGGTGACAACGGCGCCGGCAAGTCCACGCTCATCAAGACCCTGGCCGGGGTCCACAAGCCAACCAGCGGCCAGATATTGATGGATGGTCAGTCCGTTACGTTCACCGGACCAAGCGATGCGCAGGGGCGCGGAATTGCCACCGTGCATCAGTTCGGCGGCACGTTTCCGCTGATGAGCATCGGGCGGTCTTTCTTCGTCGGCGTCGAGCCGACCAAAGGTTGGGGGCCGTTCAGGATCTACGACCGCAAGCGCGCCAACGAGATAGCGGTGAAAGCGGTCCGGGATTTTGGCATCACCCGTATCGACGACGGCGACCGCCTGGTGGGCGGCCTGTCGGGCGGCGAGCGCCAGTCGCTCGCCATTGCCCGCGCCGTGCATTTTGGAGCGCGCGTGCTGATCCTGGATGAGCCGACCGCGGCACTCGGCGTCAAGCAGGCCTCGCATGTGCTGCGCATCGTCAACGAGGCCAAGAAGCGTGGCCTGGCGGTGGTCTTCATCACCCACCAGGTCATGCACGCCATGACCGTCGGCGACCATTTCGCGGTACTGATCCGCGGCGCCATCGCCGCCGATTTCCGCAAGGGCGAAAAGTCACGCGAGGAGATTACGGATCTGATGGCCGGCGGCGAGACCATGGCCGACCTCGAAGCCCAGGTCGAAGGCTACATGGAAACCCATGCGGGCCATCCGCCGTCCCTGATCCCAGCCGCTCACTAGACTTTCCTTGGGAGGTTATCCAGTCCGGCGCGGCTTCATCTCGCCGCTCACCGCGATCCCGTAAACCCGAAAGCAAAAACAGGACAGAAATGACAATTCGCATTGCAGTGATCGGCGCCGGCCTCATGGGCGCGGATCATGCCAGGATAGTCGCCGAGGAACTGCCCGGCGCAACCCTCCAATTGGTTTGCGACATGGATGAGCAGCGCGCTCGTTTCGTCGCTGATGCATGCGGCGCCAACGACGTTGCCACCGATCCCGAGGGCGCCATCGCGCGGCAGGATGTGGACGCCGTTATCATCGCCAGCCCCGATTTCACGCACGCGCCACTGTCGATGGTCTGCATTGGCGCCGGCAAGCGGGTACTGTGCGAAAAGCCCCTTTCACAAGCGTCGGCTGACTGCATCGCGGTGATGGCAGCCGAACAGAAGGCCGGAGCGAAATTCGTCCAGCTCGGCTTCATGCGCCGGTACGACCGCTCCTACAAGGAGATGAAGCGGGCGCTGAAAGACGGCCGTCTCGGCCGGGCGTTGATGATGCACAATTTCCACCGCAACGTCGAAACGCCGGCCGCCGATTTCACCGGCGCGATGGCCATCACCAATTCCGCCCCGCACGAATTCGACGTCGTGCGTTATGTGCTCGGCACTGAATACACCGCCATCTCCGCATTCCAGCCGAGACGCTCGGACGCGCGTGTCGCCCCCGTCGTCATGGTGTTGGAAACCGTGGATGGCCAGCTGGTCAACATCGAGATCAACAACAACGCCGCCTATGGCTATGACGTGCGTGCCGAACTGGTCGGCGAACGGGGCGCCCTGGCGACCAACAATGTTGCCTATACCCGCACTGAGTCCGCGCTTACCCAAAGCACCAGCTACGACGCCGACTGGCGGACCCGTTACTACGATGCCTACCGCCGCCAGAACCGAGACTTCCTGCGCTTCGTCATGACTGGCGATTTTCCCGTGACAGCGTCGGATTGCTGGGACGGCTATTGCGCTGCCGTCGTTGCTGAAGCTGGCGTGAAGGCGCTGAAGGAAGGCCGTCGAACGCCCGTCCAGATGATTGCAAAGCCGGAGTTCTACGCGTGAAGCTCGGTTTCGTTTCAGACAGTCTCGGCAACCTGCCGTTCGAGGCGGTGCTCAATCATGCCCAGCGCATGGGCGTATCCGGTATCGAGGTGAACACGTGCGGCTGGTCGACCGCCCCCCATTTCCGTCTCGCGTCGATGCTGGGCAACAGGGAAGCACAGAGACGCTTTATGGGAGCGTTCGAGGGACGCGGGCTGGAGATCATCAGCCTGAATGCGAATGGCAATCCGTTGCATCCGACCGATCGGGCCCAGGGCGAGGGGCTGAGAGATACGATCCGCGTCGCAGGCGAGATGGGTATCCGCACGGTCTGCACCATGAGCGGTCTGCCGGCTGGTAGTGCCGGCGACAGCATGCCGAACTGGGTTGTCTCCTCCTGGCCGCCGGAAACGCAGATCATTCTCAAATATCAATGGGAAGAAAAGCTGATCCCGTTCTGGACCGAGATGGCGGCGCTGGCGAAGCAAAACGGCGTCGATCGCATCGCTCTCGAGTTGCATGGCAATCAATGCGTCTACAACGTGCCCTCGCTGATGAAGTTGCGAGCGGCGGTCGGACCTATCGTGGGCGCCAATCTCGACCCCTCGCACCTGTTCTGGATGGGCGTTGATCCGCTCGCTGCCGCCGAAGCGCTGGGCGAGGCCATCTATCACGTGCATGCCAAGGATACGATGCTGAACCGGCCCGTTCAGGCAACGACCTCGCTGCTCGAGAATGGCAGCCTGATGGACATCCCGGCCCGCTCCTGGAGCTACATCACGCTCGGCTTCGGTCATGGCGAGGAGTGGTGGCGGCGGTTCTGCTATCGGCTGAAGATGGCCGGCTATGACGGCTGGCTCTCCATCGAGCACGAGGACGTGCTTCTGAATTCGCTGGAGGGGCTCGAAAAGTCGGTTGCGCTGCTCAAGGGCGTGATGCCGTCGGCTCCCGCAGACTTCAAACCGCAAGATATCTGAGGAGACGTATATGCCCTGGGTCGACGCTTGTGCCACTGACGAAATCGAAGCCGAGGAAGCCAAGCGTTTCGAGAATGGCGGCCGCACCTTCGCGATCTTCCGTAACGACGCGGACGAATATTACTGTACTGACGGATTGTGCACACACGAGGCGATCCACCTTGCCGACGGTCTTGTCATGGGCAATACGGTGGAGTGTCCCAAGCACGCGTCCGTTTTCGACTTCACCACCGGCGATGTCGAGACGCCGCCGGCCTGCGAGAACCTCAGGACATACAAGACCAAGGTCGAGAACGGCCGCGTGCATATCGAGATCTGACATGTCCGACAGCTTTATCCTCGCCGCCTGCGCCGAAATGCTGTGGCGCGACCGGCCGATGGAATTCCGCGTCAAGCGCCTGACCGAACTGGGTTTCCAGGTCGGGCTGTGGAACTGGCCGGAGCATGATCTCGCCATGCTCGAAAAATCCGGCGCCACCTTCTCGATCATGAACGGCTATCTGCGCGGCCGGCTCGCCGACGATGAAGGCGCGGAAGAACTCCTGAAGACAGCCAAGGAGACGGCCGCCGTCGGCAAGCGCCTTGGCGTGGCACGCCTCAACCTGCATGGCACTGGACTGGGCGAAGGTGGTCTGCCGGTCAGCCCGCGCGAGACGGTCACCGGCGCGATGTGGCTCAAGGCGCGCGACACGCTCAACCGCGTCGCCGATCTTGCCGAAGCGGAAGGCGTTACCTTCACGCTCGAGAACCTCAACCTGCCGGTCGATCATCCCGGCGTGCCCTTCGCGCGCGCCGAGGACACGCTGGCGCTGGTGTCGAGCGTCAACCGGCCGGGCCTGCGCCTCAACCTCGACCTCTATCACGCACAGATCGGCGAGGGGAATTTGATCGAGCTCTGCCGCGCCTGCCTGCCATGGATCGGCGAGGTCCAGGTGGCGGACGTGCCGGGGCGCATGGAGCCCGGCACCGGCGAGATCAATTATCGCGGCATCGCCGGCGCGCTGAAGGATATGGGCTATCGCGGGCCGGTCGGCATGGAAGCGTTCGCTTACGGCGATCCCGAAGCGGCGCTCGAGGCCTTCCGCAACGCTTTCACCATCTGAGGGAACGAAAATGGTCACCAAGAACAACCGGCCCACCGTCGCCGACATCCGCGCCATGAAGGCGCGCGGACAAAAGATTTCGATGCTCTACGTCACCTCGCTCGAAGAGGCGGCGGCGGCGAACGCTGCCGGCGTCGACATGCTGTCGATCGAAGGACGCTTCTTCTCGCCTGAGATGCGCGAGGCCGCGGGCCGCTGCTTCGTCCAGGTCGGGCTTCCCTATGGGCCTGCCGGCGACCTGGTCTCGGCGCATGACTATCTCGGCGCCGCCTATCACTTTACGCGCATGGGCGGCGACTGCTTCTACTGCGCCGCCTCGCTCGATATCCAGAAAACGCTCTGCGACAACGCCGTGCCGATCATCGCCCATGTCGGCCTCATCCCCTCGCAATGCACCTGGACCGGCGGCTTCAAGGCCGTCGGCAGGACGGCCGAGAGTGCGCGCTGGGTGTGGGACCACGTGAAACGCCTCGAAGCCATCGGCTGCTTCGGCGCCGAATTGGAAGTGGTGCCGGACCGCATCGCCGAACTGATCACCAGGAACACGCCGATGATCATACTCGGCATGGCCGCCGGCCCCCATGCCGACGCGCAATATCTTTTCAGTGAGGACGTGCTTGGCCACACCGCCGGGCACAAGCCGCGCCACGCCAAGACCTATCGCAACTTCGCCGCCGAATTCGAGCGGCTGCAGCGCGAGCGCATCGCCGCCTATCGCGAGTTCATCGCCGACGTGCGCACCGGCGCCTATCCCGAGCCGCAGCACGTCGTGCCGATCGCCGACGAGGAGCTTGCCGCTTTCAAGGCCGCGGTGGATCTCTAGCGTTGAAGTGCGATCAGCCGATCTCGATGTCCATTTTGGCGATCAACCGCTCGCGCGCCCTTCAGGCGGCGTCCCACTGGCCTCTAAGCGTGTCCGCATTGGCGAGTGTGAGCCCGCAGGCTTCGACTGATCGCTTGGTGGCCGCGACGAGGTCCTGATTTCCCGAAGCCGGTGTTCCATCGGGCAGGAAAAGATTGTTCTCGAACCCGACGCGCGCGTTCCCGCCAAGCAGCGCGGCTGCCGTCACGCACGCCGTCTCCTGGTTGCCGAAGGCGCAGACCATCCAATGGCTCGCAGCGGGAGTGCCCGGGGCCAAGAAAGGCAACAGGTCGGCCGGGCGGGACGTCTGTCCAACCGTGTAGCGGCCAAGCACATAGAGAACCGGCAGATTGTCGAAGGGGATCAGGCCGCGGCCCGCGAGCATCGCGAGATAGGTTGCCTCCTCGGGAGTGTAGAGGATGACCTGCGGTGTGATCTTTTCCCTGCGCAGCGTTTCAAGGAATGCGGCGAAACCCGCTTCGTAAGTTTGGTCGGGCAACAACTCGCGCAGGGCCAGTGAAACCGCCTCGGGCCGCGCTTCCAGCACCACCCGCATCTGCTGTTCGGGCCGATAGATGCCCAGTGCCTCGCTGGTGATCTGGACGACGAGCCGTTCGTCGACACTGGCCCTGATCGCCGCGGTTACGGTCCGGTAGGCTTCGGCGTCGAGCAGGTGATGTCCGTCGCGGTCGCGGACATGGACATGGATCATGGCGGCGCCCGAGTCGAGCGAAGCCGCGGCCACATGCGCCAACTCATCCGGTGTGATCGGCAAGGCGGGATGATCGGCCTTCGTGCGCCGGCCGCCATTTGGCGCCACGGCGATCGCGACCGGATCGGGGCGGCTGGCAACCGGTTGCATGGAATTCCTTTCGGCCCGAATGGCTGCTTCATCTGTCGCATAAGCATGCGTTGTGCAACAGATGCGATGTCATGGCCATCGACACGATCGTCGAGGCCTCGTCGACCCGCCCGCTGAACGTCGCCGGGCAATCAAAGGGCGGGGCGCTTGGCTATGGCCAAGCCCATGCCGAGCGCGATCATAGCGCAGCCGGAGGCCTCCCGCAGCCGGCGTATGGTGCTGGCGCGCCCGGCCGCGCCTTGCCGGATGCGGCTCGCCGCAAAAGCGACCACGACATCGGCCACTGTGTTGAGCGTCACCGATATGAAGCCAAGGACCATGAATTGCAGGGCAACGTGGCCGGCGCCCAGGTTCACGAATTGCGGAATGAAGGCCAGGAAGAAGGCGGCCGTCTTTGGGTTCAAGGCCTCGACCAGCACGCCTTCGCGAAACGCTCGGCCAGTGCCGACGGCAGGCGACAGCGTCCCGCCTTCCAGCATCGTCTTTGCCTCGCGGCGCGCGGACTGGAAGGTGCGGAAGCCCAGCCAGACGAGGTAGAGGGCGCCGATCAGCTTCAGCGCCGTGAACAGCTCCGCGCTGGCGAGCACGATAGCCGAAACACCCAGGCTGCCGGCAAGCACATGGACCATGCCGCCGAGGCCCGTCCCGAAACTCGAGGCAATGCCTTCCGCGCGTCCTCCAGCCAGCGTGCGTGCGGCGACATAGAAGATGCCCGGCCCCGGTGTAATGGCAAGCAGGAATGCCGCGGCGAAGTACAGGGCGAACTGGGTCAAATCCGGCATGATGGACTCTCTTGAAAGTGCAGGGCCAGATTTCACACCGGCCAGTCTTCAGACTGGCTAGTCTTCACACCGGCCGGTCTTCACACCGGAATGAGCGGAGCGACCTCGCGGTCGGACGGCCGCTCGCTCGATGACAGGCCAGACAAGACGCCGGCGCGATCGGCGGCGTTGCGGTTCTGGCTCATCTTGCGCTTGCCTTCGAGCTTCGTAATCGGCATGCGCAGGCCGACAATGCCCTTCAGCTGCGACTGGATGAAATCCGCCGGTGCGTCCGACACGGCCCAGGGTGCTGCGCGCTCGCCCTCATGCAGGTTGGTCAGGCGGGTCACCACCTCGAGCAGCCTGTCGGCATCCTCGAAGAACTCGATCGGCCCATGGGCGTGGACGGCGACATAGTTCCAGGTCGGCACCACCTTCCCGGTCTCCTGCTTGGTCTGATACCAGGCCGGCGTCACATAGGCGTCCGGGCCCATGAACATCGCCAGGCCGTCGCCCAGCGGCGGCATGCGCCATTGCGGGTTTGCCTTTGCGACATGGCCGTAGATCACGCCGTGCTCGCCCTCGTTCTCGTCGAGGAAAAGCGGCAGAGGCGTCGCCAGCGGGCCATCGGCCGTGGCGGTGACCAGGATTGCCAGCCGCGCGGCGCGGATCGTGGCGGTGAGGCTCTCATGATCGTCGTCGCGAAAGGCGGGCGGTGTGTACATGGCAAAACTCCTTGCGTTCCAAGAAAAGATGCCGGATGTCTGGCTTGCTTGGAACATCCAGTTTTGGAGGTTTTTGGTGGTCCAGTTGGAGCAGGACGGCGTCGCGCGGCGGATCATCGCGGCGATCAAGGAGCAGATCCACAGCGGCGGCTATCGGCCAGGCGATCGCCTGCCATCGACGCGGGCTTTTGCGACCGAGTGGGGCGCCTCGCGAACCACGGTGACGGCCGCTTACAATCAGCTCGACGCCGAAGGCTATCTGATCATCCGGCATGGTGCGCGCGCCATCGTTGCTCCGGGGTTGGAGAGGGCGTCGGGAGAGGCGCCCGTCGCAGCCGCTTCGCCACGCAACCTCTCGGCATTCGCACGACGGTTGCTGGCCTTGCCTGCGCCTACGGTCGCGGGTTACCGTCGCCGGGGCCGAGACTGGCCTGCATGTCGTTGCTTGGATGAACGGTATCGATGCTGGACGCGAAGCGGCGATCATCGCTGCGGCGCGCACCGCCGGTATCGGCCTTTATCCCGTGTCGCCACTCTATGATCTGGGCGGGCCGCGTCCGGAAACGGCCGGCTTCATTCTTGGCTATGCCGGGCTCGATGCGGATGCGTTGCGGCGCGGCGTTGCGGTGCTGGCCACCATATTGGCCGAGCACCGCTGACGAACCAACCGCTTAGAAAATCGCGTCGTCGAGCCGCTTCACCGGACCGAGCAGGATGGAGCCCGTCGGCACGCCATTGTCGATCGGGATGGCCTTGCGCTCCGGCAAGTTCTCTTCCGGCGCGCCGACATTGGCCGTCACGATGACCGGCGTCTTGGTCGGCACGCGGTCGTAGAGGTCGATGATGTCCTGGTTGATCAGACGCACGCATCCCGACGACACCGACTTGCCGATCGACCACCATTCCGGCGAGCCGTGCAGGCGGTAGAGCGTGTCCTGGTTGCCCTGGAAGAGATAGAGCGCGCGCGCTCCGAGCGGGTTCTTCAGGCCACCCGTCATGCCGCCATTCTTGGCGCTGTATTGGGTCAGTTCCGGCTGGCGGGCGACCATCTCGTCCGGCGGCGTCCATTTCGGCCACTTCTGCTTCCATTGCACGACCGCATCGCCAGACCATTCGAAGCCGGCGCGGCCGAGGCCGACGCCGTAGCGGATCGCCTGACCGCCCTCGCGCACCAGATAGAGGAAGTGGCCGGTGGTATCGACGACGATGGTGCCCGGGCGCTGTCCGGTCGGATCGGGGACGATCTGGCGCAAGAATTTGTGATCGATCTTGTTGACCGGGATCGCCGGCAGATCGAAGCCATTGTCCGACATCGCGCCATACATCGTCTCGTAATCGCCGAGGGGCGGCTCGACATAGGCCGGCGGTGGCGGCTGGATGGGAGCGGGGCCCGGACCGGTGGTGGTGCACGCGGACACGGCGGCCGAAGCAGCGCCAAGGGCTGTGAAATTGAGGAAGCCACGGCGGCTGAGGCGGAAGGAAGCGTCTGACATGGTTGCCTTTTCTAGGTCTTAATTCGCAAGAAAGCATGAATCCGCGGGCACGTCGCCGACGGCATTCATAACAGTCGGCGGCGATAGGCGGTTCCAATTCTGGCCTGAGGGTGGACAGAAAAAGGCGAAGCTGTGACCGCGCCACAGCTGTTGCGCTGCAGCAACAGAGGTCTCAGGCGCCTGCCAGGAGACCTTCGAGCGAAGGCAGGATCAAGCCCGGCTGAAAGTCGCGGTATTCATCCGGCTGGTCGGTCCGGTTGATCCAGACCGTACGGAAACCGAACTTGGTCGCGCCGGCGATATCCCAGCGGTTCGACGACTGGAACGACACCGCGCCTGGATAGAGCCGCCAGCCAGTGACCACCATGTCGTAGACCGATGGGTCGGTCTTGAAGCGTTTGACCTGGTCGACCGAAAACACGTCGTCGAGGATCTGGTCGAGCGCCGCGGACTTGACCGCCGCGTCGAGCATTTCGGGCGAGCCGTTGGATAGGATCGCGAGCTTCGCGCCCGAGGCCTTGAGCGCTTTCAGCACGGCGGGCACTTCCGGATAGCAGTCGAGCCGCCAATAAGCTTCGAGCAGTCTCGTCCGCAGCGCCGGATCGGCCGAGGGAATCTTGCGCAACGCAAAGTCGAGCGCCTGCTCGGTCAATTGCCAGAAATCGGCGTAAGCGCCCCCCATCAGCGTCCGCACCCAGGAATATTCGAGTTGCTTGGCGCGCCAGATTTCGGAGAGAAGCTGGCCGTCCGGCCCGATCTCGCCGGCATGCCGGCGCACAGCGGCGTGCACGTCGAACAACGTGCCATAGGCGTCGAAGACATAGGCCGCATGATGCATAACGAGAGTTTTGAGGCGAGGATGCGCCCCGTGCAAGCGCTGATTGCGCTTTTAATGCATGTCGCCCAAAAGTGTGTCGCGGTTTTGGGAAACCGACAGGCATCAAACAAAAGACTTACCGGGCGTTGCCCGATCCGTTTCGGGCGACGCTCTGTAAGTATGGCTGGCCTCAACGATTTTTGGCCATGTCGGTTGACGCCAACCGTCAAAGCATCGTCCTATGGCGGCCTGAAATCACTCATTTGGACGGCGAACATGACATTGGCGGCGGCGGCGCAAACAGCGACTTGGACCTATGTGGACGGCGACTGGTACGAGGGCAACGTCGCCATTCTCGGGCCGCGCAGCCACGCCATGTGGCTGGGCACCAGCGTCTTCGACGGCGGCCGCTGGTTCGAGGGCGTTGCGCCCGACCTCGAGCTTCATTCCGCCCGCGTCAACGCCTCGGCGACGGCGCTTGGCCTGAAACCCTCCATGACCGCCGAGGAGATCGTCGGCCTGACCTGGGATGGCCTGAAGAAATTCGACGGCAAGACGGCGGTCTATATCAGGCCGATGTATTGGGCCGAGCATGGCGGCTATATGGGCGTGCCGGCCGATCCGGCCTCGACCCGCTTCTGTCTTTGCCTCTACGAATCGCCGATGATCCCGCCATCCGGCTTTTCGGTCGGTGTCTCGCCGTTCCGGCGCCCGACCATCGAGACCATGCCGACCAACGCCAAGGCCGGCTGCCTTTACCCCAACAACGGTCGCGCCATCCTGGAGGCCAAGAACCGCGGCTTCGACAACGCGCTGGTGCTCGATATGCTGGGCAATGTCGCCGAGACCGGAACCTCCAACATCTTCCTGGTCAAGGATGGCCACGTGATGACGCCGGCCCCGAACGGCACGTTCCTCTCCGGCATCACCCGCTCGCGCACCATCAACCTGCTCGGCGACTACGGTTTCACGACCACCGAAAAGACGCTGTCGGTTCGCGATTTCCTTGAGGCCGACGAGATCTTCTCGACCGGCAACCACTCGAAAGTGGTGCCCATCACCCGCATCGAAAACCGCGACCTGCAGCCCGGACCGGTCGCCAAGAAGGCGCGCGAGCTCTATTGGGAATGGGCGCATTCGACGTCCGCCGCCTGAGCCGCCGGAGCGTTTCACCGTTTCCCCCAAACGGCGAACAGCTCCGCCTCGTCATTTTTGCGCAATTCCGGGCGGAAAACCGTTTCGCACTTTTCCCGGAATTGCTCTAAAAAGTCGCTCGGCGCTCCATTCTGGAGTTGCCCCAACCCATTCCAGACCTATCTTAGCTCGGTAATATCACCGGACTTTTTCCTCGAGGGAGTACCATCCATGGCTTTTGAGTTGCCCGCTTTGCCTTACGACTACGAGGCCCTGCAGCCTTACATGTCGAAGGAGACGCTGGAGTATCACCACGACAAGCACCACAAGGCCTATGTCGACAACGGCAACAAGCTGGCGGCCGAGGCCGGAATGGGCGACCTGTCGGTCGAAGAGGCCGTGAAGCAGTCCTTCGGCAAGAATGCCGGGCTCTTCAACAACGCGGCCCAGCATTACAACCACATCCATTTCTGGAAGTGGATGAAGAAGGGCGGCGGCGGCAACAAGCTGCCGGGCGCGCTGCAGAAGGCGGTCGACAGCGATCTCGGCGGCTACGACAAGTTCAAGGCGGATTTCATCGCCGCCGGCACCACCCAGTTCGGCTCCGGCTGGGCCTGGGTTTCGGTCAAGAACGGCAAGCTGGAAATCTCCAAGACCCCGAACGGCGAGAACCCGCTGGTCCATGGCGGCTCGCCGATCCTCGGCGTCGACGTGTGGGAGCACTCCTACTACATCGACTACCGCAACGCGCGGCCGAAATATCTCGAAGCCTTCGTCGACAGTCTGATCAACTGGGACCACGTCCTGGAGCTTTATGAAAAGGCCAAAGGCTAAAAGATTTTGATGAGAAGCCCCGGTTCGCCGGGGCTTTTCTTTTTCGGTAGAGAAATCCGGCAAAATCGTCACGGCGACGGGGAATAATCCCACCGCCACGCCCGTTAACGTCCAGAGCAATTCCAGGAGAAGTGTGGAACGATTTTCCGTCCGGAATTGCCCCAACCAGGAGATAGAGCATTTCACCTTGAACGGTGAAATGCCTCAGTCGCGTACCCTCTTCCTTCACCGTGGAGCCAATTGAATGAGAAAGCTTGTCATCGCCATCTCTTTGCTCGCCTTCGCCGGTTCGGCCGCTTATGCCGATCCGATCAAGGATCGCCAGGCCCTGATGAAGGAACGCGGCAAGCTCGCCGGGCAGATCTCGAAGGTCGTCAAGGGCGAGGAGCCTTTTGACGCCGCCGCGGTGCTGACGGCATTGCAGGCCCTGGAGGCCAATGCCGAGAAGTTCGACGCCGACAAGCTGTTCCCGGCCGGCTCCGACAAGGGCGACACCACGGCCGCGCCGAAGATCTGGGAAGACATGGCGGGCTTCAAGGCGGCCGGGGACAAGTTCCTGGCCGACGCCAAGGCCGCGGTCGCTTCCCCGCCGGCCGATGTCGACGCGCTGAAGGCGCAACTCAACACGCTGGGCGGCGATTGCGGCACCTGCCACCAGACCTACCGGATCAAGAAGAGCTGATCGCCTAAATGGCCTGGCTGAAGAAGCTTGTCGGCGCCGTCATCGTGCTTGGCGGCGCCGCGGCTGCCGCCGGCTGGGTCCTGTCGGCGCCGGCCAGGCTTGACGCCGCGACCGTCGCTGAGCTCGGCCCCGGCGACGCCGCCAAGGGCAAGCGCATCTTCTACGCGGGGGGCTGCACCTCCTGCCACGCCAAGCCGGGCGCCCAGGGCGACGCCCGTCTCGAACTCGTCGGCGGTCTGGAACTCAAGACGCCGTTCGGCACCTTCGTTCCGCCCAACATCTCGCAGGACCAGAAGGACGGCATCGGTGCCTGGAGCGAGGAGGACTTCGCCAACGCCATGCTGAAGGGCGTCTCGCCCTCGGGCGAGCATTTCTACCCGGCCTTTCCCTACGCCTCCTACGCGCGCATGAAGCCGGCCGACATCGCCGACCTCTACGCCTTCATGAAGACGCTGCCGGCGGTTGCCGGCAAGGCGCCCGATCACAGGCTTTCCTTCCCCTTCACCATCCGTCGCGGCATTGGCCTGTGGAAGCTTGTCTATCTCAGCCCCGAACCGGTGATCGTGCTGCCAGAGGGCACGCCGGACAAGGTGCTGGCCGGTCGCTACCTGGTCGAGGGACCCGGCCATTGCGGCGAATGCCACACGCCGCGCGATTTTGCCGGCGGCGTCAGGAAAGGCGAGTGGCTGGCAGGCGCCGTGGCGGCCGAAGGCTCGGGCGTCGTGCCCAACATCACGCCCGACGGGAAGAGCATCAAGGACTGGTCCGAGGCCGACATCGCCAATTACCTCGAGACCGGCTTCACGCCCGATTTCGATTCCGTCGGCGGCGCCATGGTCGATGTGCAGCGCAACATGGCGCAACTGACCGCCGACGACCGCGCGGCGATCGCCGCCTATCTCAAGGCCGTCCCGCCGCATCCCAACGGCTATCCGGCGCGCAAGCCGGCGAGCTAACCTTTACAGGTGGCGGTCGCCCAGAAAATCGAAGCCGCCTTCGAAGAAGTGGTTGTAGTTGCAGGTCAGTTCTTCGCCTGGCGCGATGTCGCGTAGCGCGTAGGTCTCCTCGGGCGAGGAGACGTCGCAGTTCGGGTCGTCGTCGTGGTTCATGTAGCGTGCGTCGTCAGCCTCGAAGACGATGAAGCTCGGATCGTGCCGGTCCGGATAGGAATAGCGGTCGAGATAGGATTTCACCGGGCCGATCTGGGCCTCGTAGGTGTCGACCGGGATGCGGCGGTCGAACCTTGGGTCGAGCTTCCAGACCAGCGTGCCCTTGGCGATGTGGCCCCTGGCGAAGACGCCGATGCCCTGAATGGCGGATTTGTCGAGATACGTGTCGACGAGGAGCATGAGGATCCTTGCGGGTGAATGGTCGCGGCCGGGAGAGGCTAGGTCGAAAAAGGGCGGCACTGGGTAGCGCGCGCCCTTGCCAATTGCGAGCGGAAAATCAGGTCTTGCCGGTCACTTTCAAGGCATAGGCGTAAATGTATGCGATCTCCTCCAGCCGCGAGAAGCGGCCCGACGCGCCGGCATGGCCGGACTCCATGTTGATCTTGAACAGCACCGGATTGCCGCCTGCCTTGCGGTCGCGCAGCCGCGCCACCCATTTCGCCGGCTCCCAATAGGTGACGCGCGGATCGGTCAGGCCCGCCAGCGCCAGGATCGGCGGGTAGTCGTGCGCCGCCACATTGTCGTAGGGCGAATAGGCCGCGATCGTAGCGTAGTCGGCGGCTGACGCGATCGGGTTGCCCCATTCCGGCCATTCCGGCGGCGTCAGCGGCAGGCTGGCGTCGAGCATGGTGGTGAGCACGTCGACGAACGGCACCTCGGCGACGATGCCGCCGAAATCCTCCGGCGCCATGTTGGCGATCGCCCCCATCAGCATGCCGCCGGCCGAGCCGCCCTGGGCGACGATGCGGTCGTGCTTTGTGTAACGCTCGGCGACGAGATGGCGGCCGCAGGCGATGAAATCGGTGAAGGTGTTCATCTTCTTCGCCCGCTTGCCGTCATCGTACCAGCCATAGCCCTTGTCCTTGCCGCCGCGCACATGCGCGATGGCATAGACGAAGCCGCGGTCGACCAGCGACAGGCAGTTGGTGTTGAAGGCCGAAGGAACGGTGATGCCGTAGGAGCCGTAGCCGTAAAGCAGGCAGGGCGCCGAACCGTCGAGCGGCGTGTCGCGATGGTAGAGCAGCGAGATCGGCACCAGCTCGCCATCGGCGGCGGGCGCCATCAGCCGGCGCGTGACATAGTGCTCTGGATCGTGGCCGGAGGGCACTTCCTGCGTCTTCAAGAGCACGCGCTCGCGGCTGCGCATATTGTAGTCGAACACCTGCGCCGGCGTCGTCATCGACGAATAGGTGAAACGCATCGTCTCCGTGTCGTACTCGTAGGAGCCGGACAGTCCGAGCGAGAAGGCCTCCTCGTCGAAGGAGATGAAATGCTCCTCGCCGCTGGCGCGCTCGCGCACCACGATGCGCGGCAGTCCGTCCTTGCGCTCGAGCCTGACCATATGATGCTTGAAGCCGAGCACCGAGAGGATCAGCCGGCCGGGCTCGTGCGGCACCAGTTCCTGCCAGTTGGCGCGCACCGGATTGTCGACCGGCGCGGTCATGATCTTGAAGTCCTTGGCGCCGTCGGCATTGGTGAGGATGAAGAAGACGTCGCCGCCTTCTTCCAGGTCGTATTGCAGGCCGGTCTCGCGCACCGCCACCAGCTTGGGCTCGGCCGCTGGATCATTGGCGGGCAGCAGGTGGTATTCCGAAGTCTCATGGTCGTTGATGCCGATCATGATCCAGTCATTGGCGCGCGTGCCGCCGACATCCATGAAGAAGCCTGGATCGGTCTCTTCGTAGATCAGCCGGTCATTCTCCGATTTGTCGCCGAGCGCGTGGAAGAACACTTTTGACGGGCGATGATTGTCGTCGAGACGGGTGTAGAAGAAGCCGCCATCGCCGGCATTCCACACCCCGCCGCCGCCCGTATCCGGGATATGGTCGGCAAGTTCTTTGCCGCTCGCAAGGTCGCGCACGCGCAGCGTGAAGAACTCCGAACCCTTGTCGTCGAAGGCCCACAGCAGCTTCCCGTGATCGGCCGAATGGTCGACGCCGCCGAGCCTGAAATAGGCCTTGCCCTCGGCTTCCTTATCGCCGTCGAGCAGGATCTCCTCGGCGCCGCCGCCGCACGGCGTGCGGAAATAGCGCGGCTGCTCGCCGCCCAGCCGGAAGGAAGAGCCATAAGCATAGGCCCCGTCCTTCATGGGCACCGTCGAGTCATCCTCCTTGATGCGCCCCTTCATCTCGGCAAACAGCTTGCCGCGCAGGTCCGCGGTGCCGGCCATCAGCGCCGCCTGATAGGCGTTCTCGGCATCGAGATGGGCGCGGATGCGGCCGTCGAGGAGGGAAGGGTCCCGGAACACGGCCTGCCAGTTGTCGGCCCGCATCCAGGCATAGTCGTCGCCGCGGGTGATGCCGTGATGCGTTTCGGAAACCGGGTGTTTCTCGGGCGTCGGCGGGTTGGCGGCCGGGAAGGCGGAAGTCAAGGCGGAAGCTCTGGTCATTACGTCTCGCTGCGGAATTTGCTTGAATGACGAATGAACACGCCGCTCAGCGGCGGTTCAAGGGGCGCGGTTCAAGGTGGTCTATAGAAGCTAAGTCGAAGGGGGAAAGATGAAATCCTGTGTTTCTACCGCAATGTCTGTCGCCATCCTCGCGGCAGGTCTGGCTTTTTCCAGTCAGTCTCATGCAACCGTCTTTGCCGCCTGGCAAGTGGCGGGCGTGCCGTTCGGCGACACGCTCAATGCACGAAAGTATCCGTCCAACGCATCGCAAAAACAGGCCGCCTATCCGAACGGCACCGTGCTGCAGATGACCGGCCGGTGCACCGGCGGCGTGAACCTGCTCGATATCGCCCGCCAGCCGCAATGGAAGCAGCGCCAGGCGATCCGCTATCGCTGGTGCGAGATATGGCACGACCCGGCGCAAAATGGCCATTTCGTCACCGGCTGGGTCTACGGCAAATATATCGCGCCTTACTAGGGGGTATCGTTCACCCAGGATCCGGATCGGCAGGGCGGCGTCCTTGCGCTTTGTTGCGCCGCAGGATTTGTCGCGCCGGTGCGACAGGCATCCAAGCATTGGCCAAGCATTGAACGCCGTGTCGAGCGGCGATCGGATGTCTAACACACGGATGACGTGACGTCACGGCATGCTGGTCTGACCAGAAAAATCTCGCGAAGTTACACGGCGCACGAATTTTTGAAGCTGAATCAGCAATATTTGATGAATATCGGTGAATATAAGTCAATATGCGAATTGACTTACTTGCAACGCGGCGTCATTAAGATAAGGCGATGCGAATCGCAGGCTTTCCTGCACGAAATTCGCGCGATGCCCGATCCCACAAAAAGGGCGCAGTTTTAGAAACAAACTCTCGTTGGGGCCTTAGCACTATGGAAATCGTCGAAACACCTTCGAAAAACGGTGATGCGCTGATCGAGCTGACCGCCGATGTCGTCGCCGCCTATGTCAGCAACAACCCGGTGCCGGTTGGGGAACTGCCGAACCTTATCGCCGACGTCCATGCCGCGTTGGGTCGCGTCGGTGGCTCGCCGGAGCAGCCGTCGGCCGAGAAGCAGAAGCCGGCTGTGAACCCGAAGCGCTCCGTCCATGACGACTACATCGTCTGTCTCGAGGACGGCAAGAAGTTCAAGTCGCTGAAGCGGCACCTGATGACCCACTACAATCTCACGCCGGAAGAGTACCGTGAGAAGTGGGGCCTGGATGCCAACTATCCGATGGTCGCCCCCAATTACGCGGCCGCCCGCTCGCAGCTCGCCAAGAAGATGGGTCTGGGCCGCAAGCGCAAGGGCCGTTGATTGGTCTCAGCTCGTCAAGCAGTTCGACGGCGCCCTTGCGGCGCCGTTTTGCTTTCTTGATGGGAGCGATATCGGCCGGATCAGGCCGTCTGCTTCAGCGCTGCTTCGGCGTCGCGCTTGATGCGCTTGACCATCGAACGCAGGCCGTTGGCGCGCTGCGGCGACAGATGCTCGTCGAGGCCGAGTTCCTTCAGGGTCGCTTCGGCGTCCGTGTTCTGGATTTCGCTTGCATGCCTGCCCGAAAACAGCGCCAGCATGATGGCGACGAGGCCGCGCACGATATGGGCATCCGAATCGCCCTGGAAGCTGATCACCGGATCGGCGCCCGCTCCTTGCTCGGTGGTGAGCCACACCTGGCTCACACAGCCAGGCACCTTGTTCGCGGCCGTGCGCTCCGCCTCGGGAAAGGCCGGCAGGCCCTCGCCGAGCTCGATCACATAGCGATAGCGGTCCTCCCACTCGTCGAGCAGGGAAAAGTCGTCGCGGATGGTCTGGATCGGGGTGGCCATTGCCCCGCATATAGTGACCCGGCCCGGCCGCGTCACGGAAAAAGAAAGACGCCGCGGGCGTCGAGAGGTCGGACGGGCCCGCGGCGTTAGAGTAATTCCAGGAAAAGTGCGTAGCGGTTAGGCTCGGCGACTTCGCCGTAGCCCTCCGTCCGGAATTGCGCCGAACCCAAAGAGAGAGCAATTCCAGGAAAAGTGCTAGCTGTTAGGCTCGGCGACTTCGCCGTAACCCTTCGCCCGGAATTGCGCCAAAACCAATCAGCCGAGCGAACGGCTGGAAAGAATTCAGTTCTTGGCGGTCAGCATCACCGGAATGTTGACCTTGGCGGGCAGCACGATGTCCTCGGCGACGCTGCCGGTGGTCGTGACGGAACCATCCGCGACCTTCGTCTCGGGCGCGCCTGCCTGCCCGGGCTGTTGCTGGTCGTCGATCATGGCCGCGGCGATCTTGGCCGTTTCCTTGGCGCGAACAGTGATGGTGTACATGGCCGATTTGCCGGTTTCGCAGACATCGGGCTTACGCTCGCACAGCCCGGCAATGTCGCCGACCGCCTCGCGCGCCGCAAACAGCGCCTGGATCGGTCCGACGCTCTGCTGGCCGTCTTCACCCGGGCCGACGCCGAGCGGCAGCGCCAGCAGCACCAGCGAAAACCAGAAAGCCATCCTGATCAGAAAGCCCATCTTACTTGCCTCTCATCCGCGATGGACGATGCATCCATCCGTGACGGATCATGCATCCATCGGCATGACCTCTTTATGGGCACGATAGTGGCACGGTCACGCAAAGGACGGCTTGCATCGAAGCCGCGAATTTTCCTCAAATTTTAGGCAAATTCGAAAGGAATTGGTTTTGAAACGGACTTGTCTCGAATCTCATCGACCACATTAACTTTACGATAACCATATATCATATTGTAATTACTCGATTTTATTCCCGACAGAGATTAGTCGTGTCAAGTTTCGGCTCGTTTTGGCACAGGCCTCGCGGCTAACCCGCCGTTTACCATGGCGGCAACTCGGCGTGCTTTACTGGGTCGGCATCACAATATTTGTCCTGGGGCGGGGCGCCGCCTTCGCCAGCCTTATCCATTCCTTAAACGCTGGATGCGAGTTTCAAGCCAATTGATGAGTCACCTGCCAGGCAGGCGTTTTTTACGACCGGGTACGCGTGCGTTGAGTCCGATTTCAGCCAGATACGTTCAATTGCCTGGCGCGGTTGCCGCCGGCTGCGAGCGCATGGTTCACCCGACCGTGACGGGTGAGGCGGAACGCCTGCGCCAGCGTCGCTTCATCGGCGTCATGCTCGCCGCGCCCTTCCTTGCCGCGGGTGCGGCGGTCACGCTCGTCACCGCGAGTCTCGGCGCGGCCGTCACGGTAGCGGCGATCTTTGCCGCTTTTGGCCTGTGCTGGTTCGCAGCGCTTCTGGTGGCCGCCACCGGCCACATGGCGCTTGCCGGCCGCATGGCGGTCGCGCTCGGCGGCCTCGCCCTTGCCGGCGCCGTCGCGGCGGCGGGCGGATTGGCCTCGCCGGCAGCACTCCTTGCCGTCGCATTGCCGGTCGAAACCTGGTGGGTCTCGGGGTCGCGGCGCGCTGCGCTGTGGGGCGCGCTGGCGGCGCTTGCCGCCATCGTGCTGCAGCCCTTTGCCGGGCAGGTCCTGCCGCTCGGCGAAATCGCCACCTGGCATTGGCTGCTGCCGCTCGCCTGGGCGCTGACGCTGGTGCCGCGGGCCGCCGCCATCGCCAACCCGGCCGGCTTGCGGCTGGCTGAGGCTGCCGGCGATCGTCTTGAGGACGTCATCGACGCTGTCGTGCTGCGCGTCGGTCGCCAGGGCGAAGTGCTTGACGCGTCCGCCCGGGCGCGTTCGACCCTCAAATTGGCGCCGGAGCTCCTGCTCGGCACCGGCCTTTTCGATCGCGTCCATCTTTCCGACCGCGTCGCCTATCTCACCGCTTTGGCCGACATGCGCGAGGGCGCGCCGAAGCGCCGGCTTGATCTGCGCATCCGCTTGCCGCGCGAGGGTTCCGGCGCGACCGACAATTTCCGCCCGTTCAGCCTCGATCTGCTGCGCGGCGAAGTCGACCGCGACGTCTTCACCCTGGTCCTGCGCGAAAACGACGACGTCGCGGCGCTTCGCGACGAGCTTGCGGAAGCCAGGGAGGCCGCTGCGGCCGCCGAAGTGGCCAAGGGCCGCTTCCTGGCGGTGGTCAGCCACGAGCTGCGCACGCCGCTCAACGCCATCATCGGCTTTTCCGACATGCTGCTGCATGAGATGTTCGGCGCCTTCAAGGATCCGCGCCAGAAGGAATATGTCGGCCTGGTCAGGGAGTCCGGCCAGCATCTCCTGTCCGTCGTCACCTCGATTCTCGATGTCTCGCGCATCGAGGCGGGCGCCTACGCGACCGAGCTGGAGCCGTTCCGCTTCGTCGAGGCCGTCGACATGTGCCGCTCGATGATGCGGCCGCTGGCCGACGCCAAGAGCATAGTTCTTGCCACGCAGATCGCCCCGGATGCGGGCGAGATCAATGCCGACCGCCGAGCGGTCCAGCAGATCCTGATCAATCTCGCTTCGAACGCCGTGAAGTTCACGCCCGATGGCGGCAGCGTGGTGATCGGCGCCAAGCGTGTCGGCTCGCACCTGCATTTCTGGGTGAGCGACACCGGCATCGGCATCGCCGAGGAGGACATGGCCAATCTCGGCAAGCCGTTCATGCAGATCCAGAACGACTACACGCGCCGTTTCGAGGGAACCGGGCTCGGCCTGTCGCTGGTCAAGGGCCTGGTGGCGCTGCACGAGGGCACCATGTCGATCGAGAGCGCGCCGGGTGAGGGCACCACGGTGACGATCGGCCTGCCGGTGAACGGGCCGAAGCGGCGTTCCGGTGCGCCATCCGGCGTGCTGGCCATGCCGGCGGCCAAGCCGAAGGGGGATGCAGATGGGGACAGCAATGGCTCGCTCCGCAAAACGGCCTAAGGTGATCGAACCAGAGCGCGGCGTCCTTGCCGAGGGCGCGGTTGCCGTCGGTCAGATGATCGCCAGCAATCCGGTCCTGGTCGGCGGCTCGACCGCTTTCCTGGTGACGCTGTTCTACGTCTCGGCCAACGCGCTCTGGTATCAGCCCTTTCCGCATACCGGCGCCTTCTTCGCCACCCGGACCATCGTGAATTTCCCGCACACCGTCTCCGACGAACCGGAAACCACCATCAACATCGTGCGCCAGGCGCCGGCGCAGCCGGTGGCCAAGCCGGATCCGGTCGTCCAGCAGGTGCAGGGCATTCTGAAGGACCTCAACTTCTACGACGGCACGGTCGATGGTCTCACCGGACCGGCCACGCGCAAGGCCATCCAGGCCTATCAGTTGAAAGTCGGGCTGCCCGGCTCGGGCGAGATCGACACGGCGCTGCTCGACCAGCTTGGCGCTCGCCAGATCACGGCGGCCATCCCGCACCCGGCGCCGCGGCCGGCCGACGCGGCAGCCGCGACGCCGTCGGCCAAGCCATCGGCAATTCCGGTCTCGGCCCCGGCCAGTGACCCTACATTGTCTCCCGACGCCCGCATCGTCAGGATCCAGGCCGGCCTGAAGGCTTTCGGCAATAGCGACATGCAGCTCGACGGCAAGGTTGGCGCCCGCACCAAGTCCGCGATCAAGGAATTCCAGGCGCTCTTCGGGCTGCCCGAAACCGGCGAGCCGGACGAGGCCGTCTACGTCAAGATGCGCGAGATCGGCCTGACGAACTGAGCGGCAGCGTCCGAAAGCTGTCTATTCAAGCCAATGGTCGGGGTCTCTCATCCCGTGAACAATGGCCACAGCCAGGATGCCGTAGTCCATTGGCTCGTAGATAACGATATATCGACCCTCCACGAGAATACGTGCCGTGGCGCTCAACTCTGGCCGGGCAAACCCCATATTGGGATGACTGCAGGCGAGCTCCAGTTTGTCGAAAATGCGCTCTACGAGGCCATCCGCCGCCCTTTCGCTGTCGGCCGCAATATGGCGCCAAATGTTCTTGAGGTCTTGTTCCGCGCGAGGTGTAAGTCGATAGCTAGCCACGTTCCGTGCGCTCGGCTTTCAGAGCGCGGAGAAAGGCCCGGCGATCGACGTCCTGACCTTCGCCACTCGCCATCCCTTCGTCGTAAGCCTGCTTCAACTGTGCGAGTTCGCGCACGCGAAGCTCCTCGCGGTGCTCCCACAGCCTGAGGGCCTCCCTGACGATTTCGCTGTTCGAGGCATAGTTGCCGCTCTCGACCGCATCCTGCAGACGGGCGGCCTGTTTCGGCGTAAGCGATATGGTGAGGGTGCGCATTGCTTGGCTTTTCATCGCTATTTATATAGCGGTCTTCACAAACTCTAACAAGATTTGTTAGATGCTTGAGTGGCATCCGGAAACCTCTCATGCGCGTGACCGCCGATCTCTGGGTCTCGGCCCTTGTGCGCCGCGTCTTCGGCGCCGGCGGCTTTGCCGCAATCGTCAAGCGCGGCGCGACCGAGGCCGGCGCTGTCTTCGTGCTTTCGCGAGGTCGGATGGGAGAGGTGGCCCTTTATGGGCCGGCGCCGCAGACGAGCTACGATTCGGCCAAGCCCGATGAGCGCTTCTTCGCCATGCTCGGTGCGAGCGACGATGGCTCGGCTTTCGATGCGCGGCTGGAGCGGGAGAAGAAATTCGATCCCGACATCTGGGTGGTCGAGATCGAGGGCGGGACCATTCCCGTCGAAGAGCTTCTTTCCGTGAAGGCGGATTAACCGCGTCAGGACGCCTTGAGGCCGGCGCTCGCCTCGTCGCTGTTCGAGGCTTCGCGGCTTTCGGTGTCTACCGCAGCGGCAGCATTGCCGCGGATCGCCCGTGAAAGAGTCTCGGCCTTCCAGGCGCGTACCTTGTCCAGCGCCGCCTCGCGATGCAGCAGCCGGTAGCGGTCGAGGAACAGGCGGATCGCCTGCGGATGCGGGAACTCGCCGGGATAGACCGCGACCGCGATCAGGAATGCCATGTCTTCGCTGAGATCGAGGGCCCGCAGCGCCGCAAGCAGCGCAGCATAGCTCGACTGCCCGGTCACCGAACGGGCCGTCGCGAAGTCGATATCCAGCGCGTCGGCAAGCGCGGTCTGGAAGAAGGCCGCGTTCCCCGTCAGCGCCGTCTCGCGCAGTTTCACATAGGCCGGCTGGCCGAGGAAGGTGTTGACGTCGGCGCTGTCACCGGTCGGGCGCATCATCGACCGCAGGCGGCGCCGCGCGTTCTCTGCTGCTTCGCCGTGCGCGGGGCGGTCGTCCGCCTTGGTCACGGGCTCCGGCTTCGGCGTGAGCTTCGTGACCGTTTCCGGCGGCCGCGTCTTGACCAGCGTCGGCCTTTCCAGCGCGCGGATCAGGTCGGCGATCGTCGGATTGAGCTCCTTGCGGCGCGCGATGGCGCGCGCGTGCGGCAGCCCGTGCCGGCCGATCAGCGCGATGAGGTCGATGTCGCTCAGCGCGTTGGAGCGGGTGAGCAGGGAGGCTGCGATCTCGACCGGCTCTTCGGCCAGCCGCCTGACCAGCGCGGCCGGCGCATATTCGCATTCGGAAAGGGCAGCGGCGACATAGCGGCGCGACTCGACAGAAACCTCGTCGAACAGCGGCAGCGTCAGGTCTTCGAGCTGGGCGATCTCGCGGCGCGACGGGCGCGTCAGCGAGCAAAACGCCGACACCGCGGCGCGGAACAGCCTTTCGGCCTTTCCAGCTTCGGTCCGGATAGCGATTTGCCTGAAATCCGAAGATGACACGGAGGATACGCCCGACACTCGACACACTCCCGAACCGCACGATCCGGCCGGGCCGGTTTCGCACCTTCAGGAAAACAAACATCAAATTAGCCGCGATCCGTTAGCGCTCCGTTAACCCTCTACGCCCCTTAATCAACTTTGGAGGCGTTGCGTTGTGCTCCGGGGAAACCGAGAGGGAATGCGCGAACCATGGGCATGGTCCTGTCTTTTGTGCCGCGAGCGGCACCTGTAAATCGAGCAAGTCACGACACCACGACGGCGGCGGCGGTCATCATATTCCCCGGCGTCCGTTATGAGTTGCATCCGCAGGTCGGTGAGGCACGGCCCGGCGAGAGCGGCCCCGACAGGCCGCGCTCCCCGCCACCTGCCAAGCCGCATCACTGATCGGGCGCCTTTCTCAGTAATCCTGCAATTCGCAGGCGCTCTGCTCGAGGAAGCGCGACACGATCGGCTTCCAGCTCTCGTCCGGCACGAAGGCGCGGACGACGAAGATGCCTTCATCGATCGGCGCCTCGACGAAGATCGCGCCCTGCAGATCCTCCGGAAGGTCGCGCCGCACGTCGATCATCTGCGCCGGCGTCAGCACGATGGCATCGAGTTTTTCGCCATTGGCGTTGTGATCGTTGAAGGAATAGATGTTGTGGCCGCTGCGGTCATAGACCGAGGCCGACCAGAACGGCACGTCGCCGGGCGCCTTGATCCTGACCAGCCCGTCCGTGAGATCGAATCGGCAGGCGGCGGCATAAAACAGCGGATCGACCGATTTCACCACCGGCGCGCCGCCGGCCTCGGCGTCGAGCCGCGTCATCTTGTAGAGGTCCGAAGCCATCGCCAGCCGCGACCAGGCATCGCGTTCGGAAAATTCCGGCACCAGGAACAGCACCACGATGTGCACGATGCCGGCGCCGAGCAGGCCGAGGATGAGGGCGTGCAGCAGGCTACGCATTGCAGCCCGCCTTCAGGATGCGCGGCAGCGTGACGTCCGAGAGGCCGGTGCTCGAGGCGATCGGCGTGTCGTAGAAGGTCAGCACGAAATACATCTTGCCGGAGCCGCCGGTCAGCAGCCAGTTGCCGGGAGCCGGGCGATTGCCGACGGAAATGACGACGGAATTGTCGGGCTGGCGCAGCACTTCGTAGGATTGCAGCGCCGACTGCCTCGGCTTGCCTGTGTCGATCACGCCAAGCGACTGGTCGGCGGCATAGAGCGTCCAGAAGCGGGCGGTGGGGTAACCGCCTTCGATCGTGTAGGCGCATTCGCGTTTCAGCGGCTCGCCCGCATCGTCGCGCTCGGCCACGAAGGCAAGTCCCTCGGCCTGGCCGAGCGCCAGCACGCCCTCGCGCGCCACGCGCGCCTTGGAATAAGGGTCGGCCGCCAGCGTCCCGACTTCGGGGAAGGCGGTCCATTGGCCGATGCGGATCGCGCCGACGCCGTCCTGCGCGTTGAGCGCATACCAGACGCTGTAGCCGCCAAGCCCGATGGCCATGGCAAGCGAAAGCAGCGTCAGGATGGCGTTCTTGAGCATGAGAGCCGCAAACAGAGGAGGTTGCCCGGGATATCGCGGCGCGGGGTGCCGTGGCAAGCCGGCTTCACGCGAGGGCCGTGCTAAAGCGCCGAAAGCGTCTCCGGCAGGGTGGGGGCGCCCAGCACGGGCGCGGCCTGGAACGCCTTGCTCATTTCCCTCAGCGTCTGGGTGGTGCGGCCGGAAAGCACCGGCGGGCGTTCGGCCTCGGCCTGCGCCGCCGCCGCGTCGGCTTCCTTCTTCGCCGCTTCCTCGGCCTTGGCCGCGACCTCCGGGTCGATCCACGGATGATCGATGCCCGGGATCGGCTTCAGGTCGATGTTCTGATGCGCGTAGACCATAAGCCGCTGCCAGACCATCGCCGGCAGCGAACCGCCGGTCATTTTATTGGTCGGCGTGAAGTCGTCATTGCCGAGCCAGACGGCGGCGGTGTAGTTGCCGGTGAAGCCGACGAACCAGGCATCGCGGTAGGATTGTGTCGTCCCGGTCTTGCCGGCAACGACAATGTTCGGAAGCTGGGCGCGTCTCGCGGTGCCTATAACCGGCACCGCCGCCAGCATGGTGTTCATGTATTTCAGCGCCTTTTCCGACAGCACCCGATGTGGTGGCGGCGCGTCCTTGGCCCAGTCATAGACCACGTCGCCGGTGCGGGTAACGAGCTGGGTGATGCCGTGACGCGAGCCGACGAAACCGTTCTGGGCAAAGACGCTGTAGCCGGTCGCCTGGTCCATCACCGTCATACCCGATGTGCCGAGCACCATGGTCTTGTGCGATTCCAGCGGCGATTCGACACCCATCGATTCGGCCATCGCCTTGATCGGACCGATGCCGAGGTAGTCCTTGGCGAGCCGCACCGGCACGGTGTTGATCGACTTGGCGATCGCCGTAAGCAGCGTGACGTTGCCGGCCGAGCCGCCATTGTAATTGTGCGGCGACCAACTGCCCCAGCTGATAGGGCCACCGGAAACCACCGAGTCCGGCGTGAAGCCATGTTCCATGGCGGTGGCATAGACATAGGGCTTGAAGGATGAACCGGTCTGACGCAGCGCCTTGGTGGCGCGGTTGAACTGGCTGGTGCCATAGTCGCGGCCACCGACGATGGCACGCACTGCGCCGTTGGTCTCGATCACCACCACCGCGCCTTCGGTGACGTTGTATTCCTTGCCGAACTGGCGAAGATGGAACTCGACCGACTCCTCGGCCGCCTTCTGGATGTTGGCGTCGAAAGTGGTGTGGGCGACCAGCGAGTGCTGGCCGGGCTTGGCGATCTTCTTCACCTCGTCGAAGGCCCAGTCGAGGAAATAATCCGGGCTCTTCTGCTCGCCGCGGTCGACGACGTCGGCCGGATGCAGCCGCGCCTGCAGCACCTGACCCTCGGTCATGAAACCGGCATCGACCAGGTTGGACAGCACCACATTGGCGCGGGCGCGGGCCGCCGGCAGGTTGATGTGTGGGGCGTATTTGGTCGGCGCCTTGAACAGCCCGGCCAGCATCGCCGCCTCGGCCAGGCTCAGGTCCTTGACGCTCTTGCCGAAATAGAAATCCGCCGCCGCCTCGATGCCGAACGTGCCGCCGCCCATATAGGCGCGATCGAGATAGAGTTGCAGGATCTCTTTCTTGGAAAGGTTCGCTTCCAGCCATAGCGACAGGAAGGCTTCCTTGATCTTGCGCTCGAGGGTGCGCTCGTTGGACAGGAACAGGTTCTTGGCGAGCTGCTGGGTGATGCTGGAGCCGCCCTGGACCACGGAATTGGCGCGCACATTCTCGAAGACCGCGCGCGACAGGCCCAGCACGTCGATGCCGTAATGGTCAAAGAAACGCCGGTCCTCTGTCGCCAGCACCGCCTTGATGACGATGTCCGGCATCTCGTCGACCGGCACGGAATCGCGCTGGATGATGCCGCGCTGGCCGATCTCGTTGCCGTAGCGATCGAGGAAGGTGACGGCGAAGTCGCCCTGATTGCGCCAGTCGCCGGTGGTGATGTCGAAGGCAGGCATGGCAAGCGCGAGCAGCACCACGAAGCCGCCGGCGCCCATGGTGAAACCTTCGCTCAGCACCTCGATGATGGCGCGGCGCCAGCCATGCACACGGAACCGCCGGGAAAAGATGGTCGCCGCTTCCCAGAATTCGCGGGCCTTGAAACCGATCTCGTAGAGCGAGGAATCGAGCCAGGCGTCCACAGCGAGCAGAGCCGAAGCGATACGACCTCTTCTCTTGCTTGGTTTCGAAGGACTTGCCATTCCAGACTTCCGCCCCAACGCACTTCGCCCGGAAACTGCATGGCAGTTTCGGGCGCCTCCCCCGCAAGACTAATCGACCATTTTAGCATCGCTCACAAGGGCAGCGAAGCAACAGCGCAAGCTTTGTTGATTGGTTGCGCCCTGGCCGTGGACGGCAGACTATATCACCGCGCCGCGATGAAGCGCATGAAATGCGCCACATCCGCCTCGGTCGGCTCCTGGCCGGTGAAGGAACGCAGATAGGCGGCGAGATGGCTGACGCGCGCCTCGACCGGTTCCTTGAGGTCGAGCACATAATAGCCGATCTGCATGTAATAGAGGACGCGGGCGCGGATGAAGGCGTCCTCGCCGTCATAGCCGTGCCGGCGGTACATGTCGCGGATGGCGCTGAGGCGCTCGTCGTCGGCCTGGTCGATCATGCGCCGCACGTCGGCCGCGCGCCTGGCCCATTCGCGAACGGCGAAATCGAGCCTGGGGTCGAACAGGCGCTCGTCGGCCCAGCATTCGAAGACGTTCATCACGCCCATGATGATGGTCTCCGCCGGCCGGCGGGCACGCTCGACGATCGCCGTGGTGTTGGTGTCGTGCCAATGCGCAAGCAACTGGTCGAGCAGGTCCTGCCGGCTGTTGAAATACCAGTAGAAGCTCGAGCGCGACACACCGAGCTTCTGGCCGAGCGTCAGCACGCGCACGCTCTCGATACCGTCTGAAATCAGCATATCGAGCGCCAGTTTGATCCAGTCGGAGCGCGTAACCTTGATGTTGCCGGGCGTCGGTTCGGCCTGGGGAGCGGTCATGATCATGGCCGCACAATAGGCATGGCGCGAAACGCAACGCAAGCTCTGGACAGAAGTGTCTAGACACATATGTCCAGAAGGTGTATTGGTGGGGCCTCCAACGAGAGGGAGAGGCTCGTGAAATCGCATTACCGGGCAGTGGTCATCGGGGGAGGCGTGGTCGGCGCCTCGGTGCTCTACCATCTCACGCGGTTTGGCTGGAGCGACGTCGCGCTGGTCGAGCGCGCCGAGCTGACGGCTGGCTCGACCTGGCATGCGGCCGCCGGCTTTCACGCGCTCAACGCCGATCCCAATGTCGCGGCGCTGCAGGACTACACGATCAAACTCTACCGCGAGATCGAGGCCGAGTCGGGCCAGAATGCCGGCCTGCACATGACCGGCGGCGTCAACATGGCGAGCGACCCGCAGCGCTGGGAATGGCTGAAATCGGCCTGGGCGGTGTTTCAGTCCGTCGGCATCGAGACGGCCCGACTGGTAACGCCCGAGGAGATCAAGGAGATCTGCCCGATCGTCGATGTCAGCGACGTGCTCGGCGGCCTTTATGATTCCAACGAGGGCCATCTCGATCCCTATGGCACCACGCACGCCTATGCCGGCGCCGCCAGGAAGCGCGGCGCCGACGTGATCCTGCGCAACCGCGTCATCGAGCTGAAACCGCGCGCCGATGGCGGCTGGGACGTGGTCACCGAAAAGGGCACGATCGTCACCGAGCATGTCGTCAATGCCGGCGGCCTGTGGGCCAAGCAGGTCGGGCTGATGGCCGGTGTCGACCTTCCGGTGACGCCGATGGAGCATCATTATTTCGTCACCGAGGACATTCCCGAAGTCGCAGCTCTCGACAAGGAGCTCGGCCTGGCCGTCGATCTCGACGGCTTCTCCTACCTGCGTCAGGAGCGCAAGGGCGTCCTGCTCGGCGTCTACGAGCAGAACCCGAAACACTGGAACATGGACGGCGCGCCCTGGGATTACGGCATCGAGCTGATCCCCGAGGACATCGACCGCATCAGCCCGGAGCTCTCCAAGGCCTATCAGCGCTTCCCCTGCCTGGCGAAGGCCGGCATCCGCAAATGGGTGAACGGCGCCTTCACCTTCACGCCGGACGGCAATCCGCTGGTCGGCCCGGTCAGGGGGCTGAAGAACTACTGGGTCGCCTGCGGCGTCATGGCCGGCTTCAGCCAGGGCGGCGGCGTCGGCAAGTCGCTGGCCGAGTGGATGATCTACGGCGAGCCGCAAGCCGACATCTTCGGCATGGACATCGCCCGCTACGGCGCCTTCGCCGCCAACCGCGAGTATCTGCGGCAAACCACGGGCCAGTTCTATGCCCGCCGCTTCGTCATGACCTTCCCCAACGAGCGCCTGCCTGCCGGCCGGCCGCTGAAGCGTCCGGGCGCCTATGACGGCATGAGCGCCGCCGGCGCCGAATGGACGGCATCCTGGGGCCTGGAGATCCCGGCCTATTTCGCGCCGATGGGATTCCGCGAGGAGACGACGCTGAAGCGCTCCAACGCTTTCGAGATCGTCGGCGACGAGGTGCTGCAGGTCCGCCGCGCCGCCGGCCTCGTCGATACGACGGCCTTCTCGCGCTATGCCGTGTCAGGCCCGGGCGCCGAGGCCTGGCTCGACCGGCTGCTCGCCTGCCGGCTGCCGAAGCCCGGCCGCGCGAAGCTGGCGCCGATGCTTGGGTCCGACGGCCGGCTGAAGGGAGATCTCACCGTGCTCAACTGGGGCGGCGGCGAATACTGGATCATGGGCTCCTACTATTTGCGCGAATTCCACATGCGCTGGTTCGAGGCGCACATCGCCGAAGGCGTCTCCATCGCCGACATCTCGGACGCCATGTCCGGCTTCCTCGTCACCGGTCCGAACGCACGCCGGATCGTCGAACGCACTACCCATCAGGACATCTCCGCCAAAACCCTGCCGTTCATGGCTTGCGGCGTGTTCGACATCGGCATGGCGCGGGCCCGGGTGGCGCGGCTGTCCATTGCCGGCGAGCTCGGCTTCGAGATCAACTGCCCGACCACCCTGCATTCGAGCCTGCGTGAGACGCTGCTTGCCGCCGGCGAGGACCTCGGCCTCGCCGAGATCGGCTATTACGCGCTGAATTCGCTCAGGCTGGAAAAGAGTTTCGGCATCTGGTCGCGCGAATTCACGCAAGGCTACACGCCCGGCCAGACCGGGCTCGACCGCTTCATCGCCTTCGACAAGGGCGATTTCATCGGCCGCCAGGCCGCGCTCAAGGAGCGCGAGGTGGGCGTCTCGCGACGGATCGTGACGCTGGAGGTCGACGCTGTCGACGCCGATGCCAGCGGCTTCGAGCCGGTCTGGTCCAAGGGCCGGCGCATCGGCTTCGTCACCTCCGGCGGCTACGGCTACACGCTCGGCAAGAGCGTCGCCCTGGCGTTGCTCGATGACGATTTCGCCGGGGAGGGCACCGAGCTTTCCGTACACATTGTCGGGGTCGAACGGCCGGCGCGCGTCATCGCGGGCTCGCCCTACGACGCTGAAGGCAAGGCGATGCGGCAATGAGGAGGAACCGCCATGATTGACGAGGCCGCACGTGATCTCAGGCGCGAGCGCCGGCGGGGACGCACCGGCGAGGCGGGCAGCGAATCCAGTCGCCATCCGAATTATCGGTCGCTGAAGAACCCCTTCCTGCCGCAGCCGATCTTTTCCGACGACCAGGTCGCCGCGATCCACGCTACCGCGCTGCGCGTGCTGGAGGAGCTCGGCATCAAGGTGCTGCTGCCCGAGGCCCGCGCCATCTACGCCAGGGCCGGCGCATTGGTCGACGAAGACAGCCAGATGGTCAGGATGAGCCGCGACATGGTCGAGGCAGCACTTGCCGCGGCGCCGCGCGCGATTCCCGCCCTTGGCGGCGACCGCTCGCGGGATCTGATGCTCGAGCTCGGCTCGATGACCTTCCTGGCCGGCTCCGGCGCCCCGAACGTCACCGATCTTGAGCGCGGCCGCCGGCCGGGCACGCTCCAGGCCTTCGAGGAATTCATCAAGTTGATCCAGCATTTCGACGTGCTGCATATGCTCGGCCCCTGCGTCGAGCCGCAGGACGTCGACACGCGCTTTCGCCACTATGCCACCGGCCGGGCGCAACTGACGCTGTCCGACAAGGTGCCCTTCGTCTTTGCCCGCGGCACGCCGCAGGTCGAGGACAGTTTCGAGATGATCCGGCTGGCGCGCGGCCTGTCCGAAGACGAGTTTGCCGGCAGCGCCCATAGCTACACGGTCATCAACACCAACTCGCCGCGACAACTCGACATCCCGATGGCGCAGGGCATCATCGACTTCGCCCGCGCCGGCCAGATATCGATCATCACGCCCTTTTGCCTGGCGGGCGCCATGGCGCCGATCACGGTCGCCGGCGCGCTGGCGCTGCAGCATGCCGAGGCGCTGGCGGGCCTGACGCTCGCCCAGATCGCGCGCCCAGGCGCGCCTGTGGTCTATGGTTCCTTCTCCTCCAATGTCGACATGAAGTCGGGCGCGCCGGCCTTCGGCACGCCGGAGCATGTCAAGGCCACGCTCGGCGCGGGCCAGCTTGCGCGTTTCACCGGCCTGCCATGGCGATCCGGCGGCGGCAGCGCCGCCAATATCTCCGACGCGCAGGCAGCGCACGAGACGCAGTTCGCGCTGTGGGGCTCGGTGCTGGCCGGCGCGACCGTCTGCATCCATGCCGCCGGCTGGCTGGAAGGCGGTTTGAGCGTTTCCCTCGAGAAGCTGATCACCGACATCGAGGCCTTGCAGACGGTCGCAGAGCTTTGCGCGAAGACGCCGGGCGACGAGGATGCGATCGGCTTCGAGGCCATCGCCGAAGTGCAGCCCGGCGGCCATTTCTTCTCGGCGGCGCATACCATGACGCGCTACCGCACCGCCTTCTATGAGCCGCTGGTGGCCGACTGGTCGAATTTCGGCAATTGGACGCAAGCCGGCGGCAAGACTGCCACGGAGCGCGCGACCGGCATCTGGAAGCGGATTCTTTCCGATTTCCAGCCGCCGGCCTCCGCTGCCGCCACCGCGGGCGTGCTCGACGAGTTCATTGCCAAGCGCACCGAGGAAGGCGGCGCGGCTCCGGTCTCATGATTTGACGAAAACGTAATAAATTCGAGACCTTCGCCCTTCACGCTATAGTCAAACCGATTCGCGATCTGGCATCGGATCGCGAGCGCGGCTACGTTGCCGGAATTGGCTGCGGCGCGGAGACATGTGTTGGCGATGGACGGTAGATGACGGCGCCTGGCGATCTGATGCAGGCCTTGTTCCTGAGGCTGAAGACCGATGCGTCGCTATCGGCGCTTCTCGGCGGCGCTGGCCTGCTCGAACAGGCGAACGACAAGGCCGCCTTTCCACACGTGACCTACGGCCGTACCAGTGCCTTCGATCTGGACACCGGCGCCGACAACGATGGCGACCAACTCATCACCTTGCACGTCTGGTCGAAAGCTCAAGGCGAGGCCGAGACACGCCTCATCATGGACAGCATCAAGGCGCGCCTCGATGGCGCAGCACTTTCCATCGGCTCGCGCGGCCAGACGCGCCTGTCGCTGGAATTCGCCGAGGCGCGCTATGACGAGGACCTTGCGGTCCATCATGGATTGCTGCGCTTCCACGCCTTGACGCAGGAAGGCGCCTGAGAGGCTGGCGGACCTCAGAGCTGCGCCTGGATGGCGGCCTTGTCGATGACCGACCAGACCTCGCGAATCCGTCGGTCGTGGAATTCGTAGAAGACGTTCTCGGCGAAGGAAACCCGCCTGCCGTGCACCGGCAGGCCGAACAGCACGCCCTTGGGCCGGCAGTCGAAATGCAGTCGCGCCGCCACGCGCGGCGGCTCCGAAATCAGGAGTTCGATGTTGAAGCGCAGGTCGGGAATGGCCTCGAAATCGCCTTCCAGCATACGGCGATAACCCGAAAGCCCGATCGTCTCGCCATTGTACTGCACCTCGTCGCCGACGAAGCGGCCGAGATTGTCCCACTCCTGGTCGTTCAGGTAGGCGATGTAGCCCCGATAGAGATCGGCAATATCCTCGCGCGTCATCGCGTGCTCCCATGGTCGTGCGGCGTTCCTACACCGGAGCAATTCCAGGAAAAGTGTGATCGGTTTTCCGTCCGGAATTGCGTTAAATTAGAGAGATAGGGCGGTTCGCCGTTTCCATGAAACGGTGAAACGCTAGGGCTGGATGGAGAATCCGCACCCGAAAAGCGTAGCGGGCCGACTGATTTTCCGGCAATGAATTTGCACCCGGGGCCTGAGGGAGCCCCTGGCGACTGCACTGGCGTCACAGGGTGCATTCATTTGTCTCGCGCAGGGGAATGGCGGGCATGGATTTTCGATTGTTCACCGTTCATTTCACGTTCAGCCCATATGCGTTAGAACCGTGATCATGACCAACCTTGGCTCCCATCTCCGCAAAGCAGTGCTGGCGCTTGCCGCAGCCGGCCTCTTTGCGTCGCAGACGACGGCAATGCCGGTCATCGACCCGTCGGTCGACCAGCCGGTCGTGCTTGCCGCCAACGATTGCTACGCCATCGGCCAGCAGGTCGCCGCGCAGAATGGCGGCACGCTGGCCAAGGCCTCGCAGGCGACGCGGGGCGGCCAGCAGGTCTGCGTCATCGTCGTGCTGGTCCCCGGCAAGGACGGACAGCGTCCGCGCCGCTCGGAAATCGTCGTCCCGATGGGCTGACCCTCTCGTTTCCCAGGCCGGGGAATCGGCCTATACGTCTACCCAGCAACAGGCTTCAACCCATGCGCGTGCTCGTCGTCGAGGATGACAAGGATCTCAACCGGCAGCTGGCCGACGCGCTGGTCGACGCCGGCTATGTGGTCGACCGCGCCTATGACGGCGAGGAGGGGCACTTCCTTGGCGACACCGAGCCTTACGATGCCGTGGTCCTCGATATCGGCCTGCCGCAGATGGACGGCATCAGCGTCGTCGAGCGCTGGCGCCGAGGCGACCGCAAGATGCCGGTGCTGATCCTGACCGCGCGCGACCGCTGGAGCGACAAGGTGGCCGGCATCGACGCCGGCGCCGACGACTATGTGACCAAACCCTTCCACATCGAGGAGGTGCTGGCGCGGGTGCGGGCGCTGATCCGCCGCGCGGCCGGCCATGCATCGTCCGAGCTCACTTGCGGGCCGCTGCGCCTGGACACAAAGGCGTCCAAGGCCGACGTCAAAGGCGTGCCGCTCAAACTCACCTCGCACGAGTTCCGGCTGCTCGCTTACCTGATGCATCATATGGGCGAGGTGGTGTCGCGCACCGAGCTGGTCGAGCATCTCTACGACCAGGATTTCGACCGCGATTCCAACACTATCGAGGTGTTTGTCGGCCGGCTTCGCAAGAAGATGGGCATCGATATGATCGAAACCGTGCGTGGCATGGGCTATCGCATGCGTGAGCCGGAGGCGTGACGCGGAACCGCTGAAGCCAACCATAGGCGCGGGGCTGTCGAAGCTGCGGCTCTGGCCGCGCTCGCTGACCTTCCGCGTCATCGCCTTTTCCACCATCTGGGCGATCCTGACGCTGGTCGTCATCTTCACCCTCATCACCACGCTTTACCGCCAGGCCAGCGAACGCGGCTTCGACAGCCTGCTTTCGGCGCATCTGTTCAACCTGATCGGTTCCGTCGGCATTTCCGACAACGGTGCGCTGACCGGCTCGCCCGACCTCGGCGATCTGCGCTTTTCCGAGCCGAATTCCGGCTGGTATTGGTCGGTCGAGCCTGCTTCCGAAGGCGTGCATGGCGAAATCCATTCCTCCTCGATGACGACTTCACTCTTGTCGCCGAGCGTCGCGGAAGTGCCCTTCAACTCGAACTTCCAGCGCAGCTATTCGATGGAGGGCATAAAGGGCGAGCAGCTCGAAGTTTTCGAGAGCGAGTTCGTGCTGGACGCGAAGAACCGCGCCGCCCGTTTCCGCGTCATGGGCAATCACAGCGAGCTCGAGCAGGAGATCGCCAGCTTCCAGCGCCGCCTGCTCACCTATCTGTCGCTGTTCGGCGTCGGCATGATCGCCATCAACGCCATCGCCATCCTCTTGGGTCTCCAGCCTTTGCGCCGGGTCCGCAATGCGCTGGCCATGGTGCGCGAAGGCACCGCCCAGCGGCTCGACGGCAGCTTCCCGGCCGAGATCGAGCCGCTCGCCAACGAGACCAATGCGTTGATCGAGAACAACCGGCGCATCGTCGAGCGCTCGCGCACCCAGGTCGGCAACCTTGCCCATTCGCTGAAGACGCCGCTCGCCGTGCTGATCAATGAGGGCCGGGCGCTTGGCGGCGCCAAGGGTCAGTTGATCGCCGAGCAGGCCGCCTCCATGCAGAAACAGGTCGACCACTATCTGCAGCGCGCCCGTGTCGCCGCGCAGCGCGACAGCGTCGTCTTCCGCACGCCGGTTTCGCCGCTGGTCGAGCGCATGGTGCGCGTGCTGCGGAAACTCAACCCGCAGTCCAGGCTGACGCTGTCGCTGCCGTCGGCGGAGATCGTCTTTGCCGGCGAGCGCGAGGATCTGGAGGAACTGCTCGGCAATCTGCTCGACAATGCGATGAAATGGGCTAAAGGCGCCGTCGCCGTGACGATCGCCACTATTTCGGGAAGCGGCAACCTGTTTGAAATCGTTATAGAGGATGACGGCCCGGGCATTCCCGAGGACAGTGCGCGGGAGGTGTTGAAGCGTGGCAAGAGACTCGATGAGACGAAGCCGGGAACAGGGCTCGGGCTCGCCATTGTCGCCGACCTCGTCAACGAGTATGGAGGCTCGCTGGCGCTGGAACGGTCCGGCATGGGCGGCTTGAGGGCGGTGGTGAGATTGCGGAGCCTTCAATGATGTTTTTTATCGATTTGCGAGCAAGGGCTGGCGGCCAAATTTCCGACAAATGTCAACACTATGGGCTCGATATCCTCCCCGATGACGCAGCCCCCAGCTCATCCTGCTCAAGAGAACCGGTTGTTGGCATGAAGATCCGCGTCGCGCTCGTTTCCGCCCTGCTCGCCGTTTCCGGCTGCACGACGCTCGGCAGGGGCGGTCCAACCTCCCCTGTCACGCCTGTTTCCACGCCGCCCGCCGGCGGCAAGGTCTCGACCGGCATCGTTTCGGCCATGAATGGCGGGCTTATCGGCGGATCGGTCGGCTCGGGCCTCAGCGATGCCGAAAAGCGCAAAGGCCTGGAAGCGGAATACAAGGCGCTGGAATACAACACCAGCGGCCAGAAAGTGACGTGGAAGAGCGACAACTCCTCGCATTATGGCGAGGTCGTCGCCGCCCAGCCCTACCGGGTCGGCTCGCAGGATTGCCGCCAGTACACCCACACCGTCTATACCAGCGGCGCGGGCGTCACCGCGCGCGGCACCGCCTGCCGCAACGCCGATGGCAGCTGGACGCCGCTGACCTGACGGCTTTGGAACGGAATTAGGCCTGCGGCCGACGGCGTCTGCCGTCAAAGCGTCGCACGATGGTCGTGTTGGCAGGGCAAGGCTCTGCCGCTATTGGAATAGGCATGCTGTTCTGGGTCATAGCCGCAATCCTCACGCTGGGCGCCAGCCTGGCGGTGCTGTTGCCGCTCACCGGCGGCATGAAGGGCGCGTCGCCGGCCGGCGATCATGATCTCGAAGTCTATCGCGACCAGCTTTCCGAGCTCGACCGCGACATGGCGCGCGGCCTGATCCAGCCGGGCGAGGCCGAGGAGGCGCGTGCCGAGATCGGCCGCCGCATCCTGCGTCTGGGCGCGGCTTTGCAGCCGGGCGCGGCGACGCCCAGGCCCGCGCGCGGCGCCAGATGGGTCGCCAGCGTGGCCGTGCTTGCGGTTCCCCTGTTGAGCTGGGGGCTCTACGGCATGCTCGGTTCTCCCGATCTGCCCTCGCAGCCGCTGGCCGAACGTCTGGCCAAGAACCCGGCCGATTCCTCGGTCGACGAACTGGTCGCCCGCGCCGAAGCCCATCTCGCCGCCAATCCGTCGGACGGCAAGGGCTGGGATGTGCTGGCGCCGATCTATCTTCGGCTGCAGCGCTTTCCTGACGCCGTGACCGCCTATCGCAACGCCATCCGCCTCGACGGCGACAGCGCCGTGCGCCAGTCGGGTCTCGGCGAGGCGATCGCCAATGCTGCCGGCGGCATCGTTTCGGCCGATGCCCAAAGCGCCTTCGAGGCAGCCCTGAAGTTCGATCCGGCCAACGCCAAGGCGAATTTTTACCTGGCGGTGGGCCTCGCCCAGGAAGGCAAGAAGGCCGAGGCCGTCACCGCCTGGCAAAAGATGCTCGGCCAGCTGGCGCCGGATTCGCCCTGGCGCAACGCCGTTCAGCAGGCGCTTGCCGAGGCGGGCGAGCCGGCTGTCGCCAAGGCCGCGCCGGCCAACGGCCCGGATGCGCAGCAGGTGGAAGCCGCGCAACAGATGTCGCCGCAGGACCGGCAGGCGATGATCGAGACCATGGTCGCCGGGTTGGACGACAAATTGAAGCAGAATCCGCGTGACGAGGAAGGATGGATGCGGCTCATCCGTTCCTATGTCGTGCTTGGCAAGGCCGACCAGGCGCGGGCCGCGCTCGGCCGCGCTGTCGCCGCCTTCGGGGCGGATAGTGAACAGGCCAGGAAATTCACCGCCTTCGCCGCCTCGCTCGGCGTAACGGCGACGGAGTAAGGCAATGACGCGCAAGCAGAAGCGATTGTCGGTGATCGTGGCGGGGCTGGCTTTCCTCGGCGCCGCTGCCGGCCTCACCTTCTATGCGCTTGGACAGAAGGCCTCCTATTTCTACATGCCGGCCGATCTCGCCACGGCGAGTTTGCCGCCCGGACAACGCATCCGGCTCGGCGGTCTCGTCGAGAAGGGCACCGTCGTGCGCGGCCAGGGCGCCACCGTCGTCTTCTCGGTCACCGACAAGCAGAAATCGGTCAAGGTCACCTATACCGGCATCCTGCCCGACCTGTTCCGCGAGGATCAGGGCGTGATAACCGAGGGCGCTTTCGGCCCGGATGGCGTGTTCGTCGCCGACAGCGTTTTGGCCAAGCATGACGAGCGTTACATGCCCAAGGAAGTCGCCGACGGTCTGAAGGCCAAGGGCGTCTGGCAAGAAAGCACAAATTGATGGTTGAGACCGGACATTTCGCGCTCGTGCTGGCCTTCGCTCTGTCGCTGGTGCAGATGCTGGTGCCGCTCGTCGGCGCCCGCACCGGTAATCAGCGCTTGATGGCGGTCGGCGGTCCGGTCACGGTCACCGGCTTCGCGTTGACCGCGCTGTCCTTCGCCGCACTTGCCAGCGCCTATGCCCGCTCCGACTTCTCGGTGGCGAGCGTGTGGGAGAACTCCCATTCGCTGCAGCCGATGATCTACAAGATCACCGGCACCTGGGGGAACCACGAAGGCTCGATGCTGCTGTGGGTGCTGATCCTGACCTTCTTCGGCGCGCTGGTCGCGGTCTTCGGCAACAACCTGCCGTCAACGCTCAAGGCCAATGTGCTGGCCGTGCAGGGCATGATCGGCGCTGCCTTCTTCCTGTTCATCCTGGCGACGTCCAACCCCTTCATCCGCCTCAACCCGGCGCCGATCGAGGGCCGCGACCTTAATCCGATCCTGCAGGATCTCGGCCTCGCTATCCATCCGCCGATGCTCTATCTCGGCTATGTCGGCTTCTCGATCTGCTTCTCTTTTTCGGTTGCCGCACTGATCGAGGGGCGCATCGACGCCTCCTGGGCACGCTGGGTGCGACCCTGGACACTGGTCGCTTGGATGTTCCTTACCGGCGGCATCGCCATGGGTTCCTACTGGGCCTATTACGAGCTCGGCTGGGGTGGCTTCTGGTTCTGGGATCCGGTCGAGAACGCCTCCTTCATGCCCTGGCTCGCCGGTACCGCGCTGCTTCATTCGGCGATCGTCATGGAGAAGCGTTCGGCACTGAAAATCTGGACGCTGCTGCTCGCCATCCTGACCTTCTCGCTGTCGCTGCTCGGCACTTTCCTGGTGCGTTCCGGCGTGCTGACCTCGGTGCACGCCTTCGCCACCGACCCGGCGCGCGGCGTCTTCATCCTGTGCATCCTGACGCTGTTCATCGGCGGCTCGCTGGCGCTGTTTGCGCTGCGCGCCTCACGGCTGACGGCGGGCGGCCTGTTCCATCCGATCTCGCGCGAAGGCGCGCTGGTGCTGAACAACCTCTTTCTCACCACCGCCACGGCGACGGTGCTGGTCGGCACGCTCTACCCGTTGGCGCTGGAGGCGCTCACCGGCGGCAAGATCTCGGTCGGCGCGCCGTTCTTCGACCTGACCTTCGGCCCGCTGATGCTGCCGCTGCTCGCGATCGTGCCGTTCGGCCCCTTGCTCGCCTGGAAGCGCGGCGACGTCATCGCCGCCTCGCAGCGGCTGATGGCCGCCTTTGCGCTCGCGATCGCCGCAATGCTGGTCACTGGCCTGTTCATCGACGGCGCCTCGGTGTTCGCGGCACTCGGCGTCGGCCTCGCCGTCTGGCTGGTCGCCGGCGCACTGACCGATCTTGCGGTCAAATCCGGTTTCGGCTCGGTGGCGCCGGGCATCATGCTGCGCCGCTTCGCCGGCCTGCCGCGCTCCGTCTTCGGCACGGCGCTGGCGCATCTCGGCCTCGGGCTGACCTTGCTCGGCATTGTCGGCACGCTCTGCTTCGGCACGGAGAAAATCCTCTCGATGCATCCCGGCGAGACGGTGGAGCTCTCCGGCCACACGCTGCGCTTCGAAGGGCTCTCTCCGCAGAAAGGTCCGAATTTCACCCAGGATCGCGGCCGCTTCCTGCTGGTAGGCGCCGACGGCAACGCCGATGGCGCAATCACCTCCGCGAAACGCTTCTATCCGGTGCGCCAGACGGTGACGACCGAGTCCGGCATCAGGACGATTGGGTTGAGCCAGCTTTATCTGTCGCTCGGCGACAAGAACAATGACGGCTCCGTCGTCGTGCGTCTTTGGTGGAAGCCGCTGGTGACGCTGATCTGGGGCGGCGGACTGGTGATGATGGCGGGCGCCGCCATGTCGCTGCTCGACCGTCGCCTGCGCGTCGGCGCGCCGGCCAAGCGGCGAAAGCCGGCCGCGGCCCTGGCGACCCCGACATGAAAGCGAGGTTTTCGCTCGTTCCGCTGGTCCTGTTGCTGGCGCTGTTTTTCGCCGGCGCGGCCCAGGCGGTGAAGCCGGATGAAGTGCTGCAGGACCCCGCATTGGAGGCGAGGGCGCGCGCGCTGTCGGAAGGCCTGCGTTGCATGGTCTGCCAGAACCAGTCGATCGACGAATCCGACGCCGATCTTGCCCGGGACCTGCGCGTCCTCGTGCGCCAGCGCCTCGTTGCCGGCGACACCGACCAGCAGGTGATGGACTATATCGTTTCGCGCTATGGCGAGTTCGTGCTGCTCAAGCCGCGCTTCAGCCTGCGCACCGCGCTTTTGTGGGGTACGCCGGTGCTTCTGCTTCTGGCCGGCGGTCTGTTCATTGTGCTCAGCGCACGCTCGCGCCGCCCGGCATCGGGTAGCACCCTGAGTGCCGAGGAACAGGCGGCGCTAGACAAGATGCTAAGCGATTAGCGCCATCGCTGACGTCGATAATTGGCCACGGCCGCTCGCGGGTCGTCATTCTATGGCGGAGCAAGGAGCGAAGCGACGCACGCAGACCATAGAAATCCATTCCGTGACTTTCCAAGCGCCGCGAACAGTGCAGAATTCTGCTCCGCTGCAACCTTCGGCGAAGGTAACGGCCTGGATTCCAGCGTCTCCGCGACGGAGCTTCGCCCTGCAATGACGAACTCGGCCAACATTACAAAACTTTCATGTACCGGAAATGGCGCCGTAATGTGCGGCTCTCTAATCCTCTTGCCTGAGGATGCTTCGCCTGAGCGCATCCCTTCGAAAGAGGAAACGAAATCCCATGAATATCGCCCCCAATTCATATTCCCGCACCCGAAAGCGCCTGATGGCCGCCGTCGCATCCCTGGCCGTCATCGGTGCGGTCGGCGCAGGCGCGCTTGCCACCGGCACCGCCCCCGTGCTGGCCGATGCCGTGCGCGTCGAAGCCCCGCAAGTGCCGAGTTTCGCCGATGTCGTCGAGCATGTCTCGCCGGCGGTCGTCAGCGTCAAGGTCAAGGCCAAGATCCAACCGACGGCCGACAACGGCTCGGACGATCAGGACGGTTTCGATAACCTGCCTGACAATCCGCAGCTGCGCCGCTTCTTCAAGGAATTTCGCGGCTTCGGCGACCAGGGTCAGGGCGGCCAGTTCGGCATGCGCCGCTTCAACCATCGCGACCATGGCAATGGCGAGCCGCGTCCGGTCGCTCAGGGCTCGGGCTTCTTCATCTCGGAAGACGGTTATCTCGTCACCAACAACCATGTGGTTTCGGAAGGCTCGGATTTCAGCGTCGTCACCAATGACGGTAAGGAGCTCGACGCCAAGCTGATCGGCACCGATCCGCGCACCGATCTCGCCGTGCTCAAGGTCGATGGCGGCGGCAACAAGTTCACCTATGTCGACTTTGCCGACGACTCCAAGGTTCGCATCGGTGACTGGGTGGTTGCGGTCGGCAATCCCTTCGGCCTCGGCGGCACCGTCACCGCGGGCATCGTCTCGGCTCGCGGCCGTGACATCGGCGCCGGCCCCTATGACGACTTCATCCAGATCGATGCTTCGGTCAATCGCGGCAATTCGGGCGGTCCGACCTTCAACCTCAACGGCCAGGTGATCGGCATCAACACCGCCATCTTCTCGCCGTCGGGCGGCAGCGTCGGCATTGCCTTCGACATCCCGGCCTCGACCGCCAAGCAGGTCGTCCAGGACCTGATGAAGAGCGGCTCCGTCCAGCGCGGCTGGCTCGGCGTCGAGATCCAGCCGGTCACCTCCGACATCGCGGAGTCGCTCGGCCTGAAGTCGGACAAGGGCGCGCTGGTCTCGAGTGCCCAGGATTCCGGTCCGGGCAAGAAGGCGGGCATCGCCGCCGGCGACGTCATCACCCAGGTCGACGGCAAGGATGTCGCTTCGCCGAAGGAGCTCGCCCGCATGATCGGCGCATTCGCACCGGGCAAATCGGTCGACGTCACCGTCTGGCGCAGCGGCAAGAACGAGACGGTCAAGGTCGATCTCGGCACGTTGCCGGCAAGCGACAAGCAGGCCTCGAACGACGACAACAACAAGCAGTCGGCGCCCGCCGCCAAGGCCGACACGCTGGCCGATCTCGGCCTGACCGTCACCAAGGCGGAAAACGGCAAGGGCCTCGTGGTCACCGACGTCGATCCTGACAGCGACGCGGCCGACCGTGGCATCCAGCCCGGCGACGTCATCACCTCGATCAATTCGAACGACGTGAACACCACCGACGACGTCTCCAAGGCCATGGCCGATGCAGCCAAGGCCGGCCGCAAGGCGGTGCTGATGCAGATCACCCGCGACGACTCGAACCGTTTTGTGGCGCTGCCGGTCGGCAAGGGCTGAGATTTCAGCGTTCAGATTTTCCCTGCGGCGGTATCAACACCCCCGAGCCGCCGCCGGGAAAACATGGGGCCGAGCACGTAAGTCAGTCACCGTGTTTCGCTCCTGGCGGCAGCGGGTTTCCCATCACCCGCTGCCGCTTATCGCATGTCGCCCAAAAGTGGGCACCGGTTTTGGGATCACGACATGCGGAACGAAATGCATGTCGCCCAAAAGTGGGCACCGGTTTTGGGATCACGACATGCGGAACGAAATGCATGTCGCCCAAAAGTGGTCGCCGGTTTTGGAAGAAGACATGCGACTAATGAAGGCAAGGCCCGAAGAATGACTGCCTCTCAAACTTCCGATGAAATCGCGTATAACGGTCCCATGAAGATTCTCGTCATGGAAGACGATCGCGAGGCGGCGGATTATTTGCAGAAAGCCTTCGCCGAGGCGGGCCACACCGCCCATGTCGCCGGCGACGGCGAGACCGGCTTCGCGCTCGCCGATGCCGGCGACTATGACGTGATGGTGGTCGACCGCCTGATGCCGCGCCGTGACGGCCTGTCGGTGATCGCAGCGCTTCGCTCGCGCGGCAACACCACGCCGGTGCTGATCCTTTCGGCGCTGGGCGAGGTCGACGACCGCGTCACGGGCTTGCGCGCCGGCGGCGACGATTATCTCACCAAGCCCTATGCCTTTTCCGAGTTGCTTGCCCGCGTCGAGGTGCTGAACCGCCGCGCCAGCGCGCGCGAATCCGAGACCGTCTACCGTGTCGGCGATCTCGAGCTCGACCGGCTGTCGCATTCGGTCAAGCGCGCCGGCCGCGAGATCACGCTGCAGCCGCGCGAGTTCCGCCTGCTCGAATATCTGATGCGCCATGCCGGGCAGGTGGTGACGCGCACCATGCTTCTGGAAAATGTCTGGGATTATCACTTCGATCCGCAGACCAATGTCATCGACGTCCACGTCTCGCGCCTGCGCGGCAAGATCGAAAAAGGCTTCGACAAGCCGATCCTGCACACGATCCGCGGCGCCGGCTACATGCTGAAGGGCGGGTGAAGCCACAGATGGCTCTCTCACTGCCGGCCATCATGAAGACCACGGCGGCCCGGCTTTCGGCGCTTTATCTTCTGCTTTTCGCGCTCTGCGCCGTGCTGCTCGTCTTCTACATGACGTCGCTGTCGGCGCGCATGCTGACCGCGCAGACGCAGGAGACCATCAACGACGAGGTGCTGGGCCTGGCCCGCGCCTATCAGCGCGGCGGTCTGCCGGTGCTGGTGCGCGTCGTCGAGGCCCGCTCGCGCCAGCCCGGCGCCAATCTTTACCTGATCGCTGACGCCAATGGCCAGATCCTGACCGGCAATGTGCAGAGTCTGGAGCCAGGGGTCATAGAGACCGAGGGCTGGACGACGGAACCGTTTTCCTACCAGCGCTTCGGCGAGGGCGAGCTCGATCGGCTGCGCAGCGGCGGTTCGGACCAGTCCACGCCTCCGGCCAACGACAGCAGCAACAGCCCCCAGTCCACAGGGGAAAAGGGCCACAACGCCATCGCGCTGGTGTTGAGACTGCCCAACCAGATGATCATGCTGGTCGGCCGCGACCTCGGCGAGCCCGAGCGCTTCCGCGCCGTCATCAGCCGCGCGCTGACCCTGGCGCTCGGTATGATGGGGCTTGGCGGCATCCTGATCTGGTTCTTTGTCGGGCGCGCCGCGCTGAAGCGCATCGACAGCGTCTCGGACGCCAGCCGCCGCATCATGGGCGGCGATTTGTCCGGACGGCTGCCGGTCACCGGCGCCGGCGACGAATTCGACCGCCTGTCGGCGAACCTCAATTCGATGCTGGCCAGGATCGCCATGCTGAACGAGGGGCTGAAGCAGGTCTCTGACAACATCGCCCATGATCTGAAGACGCCGCTGACCAGGCTGCGCAACCGCGCCGAGGCGACGCTCGCCGGCAGGCACAAGACGCAGGATTACCGTCAGGCGCTGGAAGGCACGATCGCGGAGTCCGACCAGCTCATCAAGACATTCAACGCCATCCTGATGATCTCGCGCCTGGAGGCTGGCTATTCCTCGGAACAGACCGGTCCCGTCGATCTCGCCGCGACGGTGAGCGACGTCGTCGAACTCTACGAGCCGGTGGCGGAAGAGGCGGGCGTCGCGCTGGAAGCAACCGTGCCCGAGGCCTTCACGATCAACGGCAACCGCGAACTGATCGGCCAGGCGCTGTCCAACATCGTCGACAACGCCATCAAATACTCGACCGACGCCGCCGAGACGCCGAAGGTGCGTGTGGCGCTGGAGCGCCTCGGCAACGAGATCAAGCTTGCCGTCGGCGACAACGGCCACGGCATTCCGGACGACGCCGATCGTGCCCGAGCCACCGAGCGGTTCGTGCGCCTGGAAAAGAGCCGCTCGCAGCCGGGCTCTGGCCTGGGCCTCAGCCTGGCCAAGGCAATCATGACTTTCCACAACGGAAGGCTTGATCTTTTGCCCGCCAATCCCGGATTGTCCGTGGTCATGAGTTTCCCATTGCGGGAGACGCATTGACGGCGCGGATAAATGGCGAAGAAGAAAATCGAATCCGAATTCCGGCTTAGCCCGACACTGGCGCTCCGCCCCCTGGACGCGAAACATGCCCGGCGCGAATTGTCGGAAATCGCCGACGCCGCCGAGGAGGAGGGGCATTCCCGACTCGCTGCGTTCCTGGCGGGCGAGGGGCCGCTGCAGGACCTGCTGGCGGCCGTCTTCGACCTCTCGCCCTTCCTGCGCGACGTGGCGCGCCGGCGGCCGGCGATCCTCGATACGCTGTTCGACCTGACGATCGAAGCGCGGCTCGATGCCATCGGCGAAGCGATCGGCGGCGCGGCCAAGGCGGAAGACGCCTCGGAAGCGAGCCTGATGATGGCGCTCAGGCAATGGAAGACCGAAGCGCATTTCCTGATCGCGCTGGCCGATCTTTCAGGCGAGGCGGAGACCTCCGTGACGGTGCGCCGGCTCAGCGATCTTGCCGACGCCTGCACATGCGCCGCCGTCGATTTCCTGCTGCTCGACGCGCATCGGCAAGGCAAGCTCAAGCTACCGCATCCGGCCGAGCCTGCCAGGGATTCAGGCTGGATCCTGCTCGGCATGGGCAAGCTCGGCGCGCATGAGCTGAACTTTTCCTCCGACATCGATCTCGTCGTCTTCTTCGAGCCGGAGGCGCCGGCCGTCATCGATCCGCTCGACGCGACCGAGCTGTTCTCCAGGCTTACCCGTCGTCTCGTGCGCATCCTGCAGGATCGCACCGAGCATGGCTATGTCTTCCGCACCGATCTGAGGCTGCGCCCCGATCCCGGCTCGACGCCGCTGGCAATCCCGGTCGAGGCAGCGCTTCGCTATTACGAGGCGCGCGGCCAGAACTGGGAGCGCGCCGCCATGATCAAGGCGCGGCCGGTTGCCGGCGATCTTGCTGCCGGCGCCGCCTTCCTCAGGGAATTGCAACCCTATGTCTGGCGCAAATACATGGACTATGCGGCGATCGCCGACGTCCATTCGATCAAGCGCCAGATCCATGCCCACAAGGGCCATGGCGAGATCGCGGTGAAGGGCCATAACGTCAAGCTTGGCCGCGGCGGCATCCGCGAGATCGAGTTCTTCGTCCAGACCCAGCAGCTCATCGCCGGCGGCCGCTTCCCGGAGCTGCGCGGCCGCGAGACCGTGCCGATGCTCGCAGCGCTTGCCGCGCGCGGCTGGATTACCGCCGACGCGCGCGATGCGCTCACCCGTCAGTACTGGTTCCTGCGCCGTGTCGAGCACGCCATCCAGATGGTCGCTGACGAGCAGACGCACGTCCTGCCGGAAGAAGACGAGGAGCTCAAACGCATCGCGCTGATGCTGGGATTTGCCGGCGAGGCGGAATTCACGCAGGCCTTCCGCGCCTCGCTGCAGCAGGTCGAGCGCCACTACGCGGCGCTGTTCGAGACAGCACCCGAGCTCTCGGCCGGCGTCGGCAATCTGGTCTTCACCGGCGATGTCGACGATCCCGATACGCTGCAGACGCTGCATGGCCTCGGCTTCCAGCGGCCGAGCGACATCTGCCGCGTCATCCGCGGCTGGCATTTCGGGCGCTACCGCGTCACCCAGTCGGCGGAGGCGCGCGAGAGGCTGACCGAACTGACCCCGGCGTTGCTCAAAGCCTTCGGCCAGACGCGTCGCGCCGACGAGGCGCTGATGCGCTTCGACGAGTTCCTCGCCGGCCTGCCGGCGGGCATCCAGCTTTTCTCGCTGTTGCAATCGAACCCGGCGCTCTTGAAGCTGATGGCGACCATCATGGGCGCGGCGCCGAGGCTGGCTGCCATCATCACCCGCCGCCCGCATGTCTTCGACGGCCTGCTCGACCCGGCCCTGCTTACCGAACTGCCGGACCGCGCCTATCTCTCGGCGCGGCTTGCCGCCTTCATCGAGGGCGATCGCGCCTATGAGGACGTGCTCGACCGCCTGCGCATCTTCGCCTCCGAGCAGAAATTCCTGATCGGCGTGCGCCTGCTTGCCGGCTCGATCGATCCCGCGCGCGCCGGCCGCGCCTTCTCCGATCTCGCCGATCTCACCATCGAGGCGGCGCTGAACGCGGTGATCGCCGAATTCGCGCTGCGCCACGGCAGGATCGCCGGCGGCAGGGTGGCCCTGCTCGGCATGGGCAAGCTCGGCAGCCGCGAACTCACGGCCGGTTCGGATGTCGATCTCATCCTGCTCTACGACCACGACGCGGATGCCGAGGACTCCGACGGCGAAAAGCCGCTGGCGCCTTCGCATTACTATACCCGCATGACGCAGCGCCTGATCGCCGCCGTCTCGGCGCCGACGGCCGAAGGCGTGCTCTATGAGTTGGACCTGCGCCTGCGCCCCTCGGGCAACAAGGGGCCGGTCGCCACCCATATCGATGCGTTCAAGAAATATCAGCGCCGGGATGCCTGGACCTGGGAGCACATGGCGCTGGCACGGGCCCGCGCCGTCGGCGGCGATGCCGAACTCTGCGCCGAGCTCGACGATGAGGTGGCGGCGGTGCTGGCGCAGCCGCGCAATGCCGCCAAGGTGAAAGCCGAGGCCTCGGAGATGCGGGCGCTGATCGAGAAGGAGAAGCCGCCGCGCGACCTCTGGGACATCAAGCTGATCCCGGGCGGGCTCATCGATCTCGAATTCATCGCCCAAGTCGCGGTCATCGCCGGCGCGATTGAGCCTGGCCGCCGGGTCACGGCGACCGCCGACATTTTGGCCCGGCTTTCTCCGGGTTTCGCCTCAGCCGATGTGCGTGAAGAGCTTGGCGAGGCCTATCGGCTCTATCTGGCGCTGACCCAGATGATCAGGCTTTGCCTCATCGGCGAGTTCCAGCGCGACGATGTCCCGCCTGGACTCTCGGATCTGCTTCTGGCGGTCACTGACCTGCCGGATTTCGGCGTCCTGGAAGCACATCTCAAAGAGACGTCGCGAAAGGTCAGGCAGGACTTCGACCATTTGCTGCGGGTTGCGGGAGGGTCCTGAGATCGCGGGGCTAATCGGTGCGTTGCACGCGGCGGAGATTGCGACGCGCATGTGCCTGCAGAAGCCGATCCCGCAGATGCGCGTAGAAGCGTGGCGGCAGCATGCCATAGTGGAAGCGGGAGGGACTGCTTCCTGGAATTGGTCTGAGATCGGGGCCTGGCCAAAGGAAATCGTTGGTTTCACTCACCACGACCCATGACGGCATATCGTCGAGCCCAAGGTAAGCCTTGAGAGGCGCAGGCATTTCGATGCCATCGGCAGGATCGGCCGGGAGGGAATGCGTGATCGGAACCACCGTCACGATTTCGCGCCCCTCCACAATCCGACGTGCGGCGACAATCGCACACGGGCGGTTCTTGCGGCTCTCTTCAACACCTCTCATATGTTCATCCAACCAAAGATAGGAATAGGAAATCACCAGGCCGGGAACGGGCTGCTTGGGCAGGCTCACGGTGCCCAGTCTTTGATCATTTCATCCAACTCATCGAACTGGGATGAGACTGAGCTTTCGGCGATGGCTTTCACCGTCTCGTCGTCCAGTTCCTCCACGGGTCTAGCAACCCGCCCTTTGACCAGCACTTCGAACATTGCCGCCGAGAGAAGCACCGTATGGGTCCGGCCATTTTTGGTAATCGCGACCGGCGCCCGCTGCGCTGCATCCTGAAAGCGGCCGACATTCTGTTGGAATTCAGTGGATGTTACGCGCATGGGAAAAGTCACCTCTTACCCAAAATAGATAAAATAGATAACTTTTTCAAGTTTGCCTCAGCCACCGCCGGTCGCCTCTGATCAGGCCGCTGCCTTCACCGTCGGCGGAGCCTTCTTCAGCGGAATGCGCACCGACACGATGGTGCCTGCACCCTCGGTCGAGCGGATCTTCAGCGCGCCGCCCTGCAATTCGGCCAGCGAGCGCGAGATGGCGAGCCCGAGCCCCGAGCCGGTGTGGTTCTTGGAGAACTGGTTCTGCACCTGCTCGAACGGCCGGCCGAGCTTGCTCAGCGCCTGCTTGGGGATGCCGCAGCCATTGTCCTCGATGGTGAGCAGCAGCGCCCCGGACGTGTTGCGCGCCCTGACCGTGATCTTGCCGCCCTGTCCAGTGAATTTCACCGCGTTGGAGAGCAGGTTGATGGCGATCTGCTTGATCGCGCGGCGGTCGGCATAGAGCCGCATCGCATCGGCGATGCGCGTCTCGACATTGATCGACTTTTCCGCCGCCTGCAGCGAGATCACCCGCACCGTTTCCTTGATCAGCGGGCAGAGATCGATCTCCTCGCGGTCGAGCGAGAACTGGCCGGCTTCGATCTTCGACATGTCGAGGATGTCGTTGATGACGCCGAGCAGGTATTTGCCGCTGCCGTTGATGTCGGTCGCATATTCCTCGTAGCGCTCGGAGCCGAGCGGCCCGAACAGGCCCTGCTGCATCAGCTCGGAGAAGCCGATGATGGCGTTGAGCGGCGTGCGCAATTCATGCGACATGTTGGCGAGGAATTCCGACTTGGCGCGATTGGCCGCCTCGGCGCGCTCGGTTTCCTTCATGTATTTGCGATTGAGCTCGACCAGTTCGCTGGCGCGTTCCTCCTCGGCGCGGCGGGCCAGGCTGAGATCGTGGATCGTCGCCATCAGCCGGCGCTCGCTGTCGACCAGCTTTTCCTGGTGCAACTTGATCTGCGTGATGTCGGAGCCCACGGAAACGACGCCGCCGTCGCGGGTCCTGAGCTCGTTGACCTGCAGCCAGCGGCCGTCGGCAAGCTGGCGCTCCAAGCTGACGCCGCCCTGCGGCCCGTTGGCATTGGCGAGCCTGCGCTCCGAGGCGAAGGCCAGCATGCGCTCCTCCAGCATATCGCGGGTCGCGCCCGGTACCACGTCGCGGTCCGACAGCCCATTGTCCTTCTGGAACTTCGAATTGCACATGATCAGCCGTTCGGCGGCATCCCACAGCACGAAGGATTCGTTGATGTTCTCGATCGCGGTCCTGAGCCGCATGTCGGCCGCTTCCGAGCGCAGCGCCAAGTGCCGCTGCTCGGTGACGTCGACGGCGATGCCGATCAGCTGGATCTCCGGCGCCTCCGGGTCGATCACCTGGGCGCGGGCTCGCATCCACACCCATTGTCCGTCGGCGTGGCGCATGCGGAAAACCTGGTCGATATGGTCGATCTCGCGTTCGATGATGCGGTTGGCGAGCTCGAACAGGTCGCCGTCCTCCGGGTGGATGATCTCGTCGACCTCGCCGAAGGAGAGCATCGTATCGCAAGGCTCATAGCCCAGCATGTCGTACATCGAGCGCGACCAGTACATCTTGCCGCGCACCATGTCCCAGTCCCACAACCCGCAGCGGCCGCGCACCAGCGCCATGTCGATGCGCTGATGCGCCTCAAGATAGATGCGGTCCGCCGCCTGGGCGCGCGCCGCCTGGCCGAAATAGGCGTAGAGGATGACGATCAGCACGCCCGCCGTCAGCACGAACAGCGTGACGTTGAGCGACATCGACTTGCGCCAGCTGTCGAACACCGCTTCCTGCGGCACCAGCACGGCCGCCGCGTGTTTGCGGTCGCCGCCGAGGCTGACGGCGGCGAACCAGTCCTGTCCCGAGATGCTGACATCCATCACGCCGGCGCGGTCGCCGAACATGAACAGCGGCTGGCCGCCCAGCACGAGGCTGTCGAGCGTGCGGCCTTGCCAGCCCGTCGACAGCGGCGAAACGGCGATGACCTTGAAGTTGGCGTCGGTGATGGCGAGCACATGGGCGCGGCTCATGGCGCCTTGGCGGCTGGTGTTTTCCAGAAGGCTTATGGCATTGGCGCCGGCCGCGCTGGGGTCCGCGGTGACGGCCTGCGCCATCTGTCCGGCGGCCAGCGCCAGCACCGCCTTGGCGTCGCGCTCGATCTCGTCATGCTCGTTCATGAGCGACAGGAAGCGCAGCGCGGCAATGACGATGAGAAAAACGACGATCAGCGCCGGGATCGACCGGCGCAGCAGCGGCTCGGCGGCCAGGAGCCGCTGATAAGTGGGTTCGGCGATCAGGCGCGTATTGCCGGCAAGTCCATCGCTCCTTGCCTTGCGATGCGCAAAAGCCTTCCCTCCGGGCGCGCCCCACGCGTCCGCCTTGGCCATAAATGGCACTCCCCGATCTGCCGTATGGATGATCCGGCTACGCCGCACGCCCGAATCGTCAGTAAAGAATCAAAGCTGATTCGCCTTGTCCAGTGGCGCGGACGAAAAAGATTAAAAGTTGATTGAAATTCGTCCGAACAGCCGATCTCCGGGTCCCACAAGGGGGGAGATGGCCGGCAGGCCAGAGGGGGCGCTGTCGCGCCAACCCCTCAACTGCTCAATTGCCGGCACTCGTCAGATCTGGCTTTCGGGCGAGAAGCAAACGTCGCGATCCTTCATGCCCCGCTCTGCCCTGCCGGCATCTCCCCCACGAGGACCCACCAGGGGGAGATCGCTAATTACGCCAGTGTCCGCTCCACGATATCGCGCAGATCCGCCGAAAGATTCTCGGTCTTCGCCATGTCGAGCAGCGCCTGCCTGGCCTTGGTCTGACGTCCAGGCTCCAGCGAGCGCCAGGACCTGAGCGCCGTCGCCAGCCGCGCGGCTACCTGCGGATTGCGCTTCTCCACCTCCAGTACCGTCTCGGCAAACAGGCGATAACCTTCGCCGTCGGGGCGGTGGAAGCCGGTCTGGTTGGCGCTGGAGAAGGTGCCGATCAGCGAACGCACCCGGTTCGGGTTGGCGATCGAGAAGGCTGGGTGCCGCATGAGATCACGCACTTTCTCGACGGTCTTTGCGCCCGGCACACCGGCCTGGATCTGGAACCATTTGTCGAGTACCAGCGCGTCGCCGCGATAGCGGGCCTCGAAGGCGGCCAGCGCCTCTTCGGCCTCGGCCGTGCCTGGATGGCGATGCGCCAGCACGGCGAGCGCTGCCGCACGGTCGGTCATGTTGGTGGCGGCGGTGAAGTGCCCTGCGGCGAGGCCCGCGCCGCCCGGCAGCAGCGAAAGATAGTCGAGCAGGATGTTGCGCAGCGCCCTGCGCCCGGCGCTCGCCGCGTCCGGGCTGAACGGACCCTTGTCGGCAAGGCTCTCATAGAGCGCCGGGAAGGCCTCGCGGTTTGCCTCGGCGATCATCCGCGCCATCGCCTCGCGCGCGGCAAAGATGGCGTCTGGGTCGATGCCCTTGCCGATGTCGCGGGCAATATCGGCTTCGCCGGGAAGCGACAGCGCGAGCGCCCGGTAGGCCGGCTCCAGCGACTCGTCGCCGGCGATCCTGCCGGCAAGCTCGGCAAGCCGCGCTGCAAACACCGGCTCCTTGCCGCCGAGGGTCTGGCGGAAGGCGGCGATCAGCGCATCGGTCAAGAGCGTGTTGAATGCCTGCCAGCGCGCGAAGGCGTCGCCGTCATGCGCCGCGAGGAAGAACTGGTCGTCGGCCTTCTGCTGCACCGAAAGCGTGATCGGCGCCGAGAAGCCGCGGTTGAGCGACACCGAAGGCCGTTGCGAAATACCCGAGAAGCGCACCGTGTGCCGACGTTTGCGGATATGGATGACACCGTCATCCACCATTGCGCCCTCGACGGCAGTCCAGGCGACGGGTTTGCCGTTGGCGCCGACCAGGCCGAAGGCCAGCGGGATATGCATCAGCCGCTTGCGGCTTTCCGACGGCGTCGGCGGCACCGACTGCTCGATCTCCAGGGTGAACTCCTTTGCCGCCGCATTGTGCGCGGAACTTACCGTCAGGTTCGGTGTGCCGGCCTGGTGATACCAAAGCGCGAATTGCGCGAGGTCTCTGCCGGAGACGTCCTCGAAGACTTTGAGGAAATCCTCGATGGTCGCCGCCTCGCCGTCATGCCGCTCGAAATAGAGGTCCATGCCGGCACGGAAGGTTTCCGGCCCAAGGATGGTGCGGATCATACGCACCACTTCCGAACCCTTCTCGTAGACGGTCGCGGTGTAGAAGTTGTTGATCTCGCGGTAGCGTCGCGGCCTGACCGGATGCGCCAGCGGCCCCTGGTCTTCCGGGAACTGGTGCGCGCGCAGCGTGCGCACCTCGGCGATGCGCTTAACCGACCGCGAGCGCTGGTCGGCGGAGAATTCGTGGTCGCGGTAAACCGTCAGCCCTTCCTTCAGGCAGAGCTGGAACCAGTCGCGGCAAGTGATTCTGTTGCCAGTCCAATTGTGGAAGTATTCATGCGCGATGATCGCCTCGATGTTGGCGAAGTCGGCATCGGTCGCGGTCTCCTCGTCGGCCAGCACATATTTGTCGTTGAAGACGTTGAGGCCCTTGTTCTCCATGGCGCCCATGTTGAAGTCGGAGACGGCGACGATATTGAAGACGTCGAGGTCGTATTCGCGGCCGAAGGCTTCCTCGTCCCATTTCATCGAGCGTTTCAGCGCGTCCATCGCATAGCCGGCAAGCTGCTCCTTGCCGGGCTCCACATAGATACCGAGCTCGACCTCCCGGCCGGACATGGTGGTGAAGCTGCCCGCCACCTTGCCGAGCGCGCCCGCCACCAGCGCGAAAAGGTAGGAGGGTTTGGGGAAGGGGTCGTGCCAGACCGCATAATGCCGGCCGCTGCCCAGCGTGCCACTCTCCACAGGATTGCCGTTCGAAAGCAGCAGCGGCGCCTCGTTGTGCGGCGCTTCGATGCGCACCGTGTAGACCGACAGGATATCGGGACGGTCGAGGAAATAGGTGATGCGGCGAAAGCCCTCGGCCTCGCATTGCGTGCAATAGACGTTGTTGGAGCGATAAAGGCCCATCAGCGCCTCGTTGCGCGAAGGCGCAATCTCCGTCTCCAGGCGCAACTCGAAACGCTGCGCCGCCGGCGGCTTCAGGATCGTCAGCCGGTCAGGCGTCGCCTCATAGTCGCTGGCCGGAAGCGCATGCCCGTCGACGGCAATGCCGAGCAACGTCAGCCCGTCGCCGTCGAGCACCAGCGGCGCCGAGGCGGCGACGCCCGCGCGCCGCTCGATCGTAAGCAGCGCGGTCACCTGGGTCGCGTCCGGCGACAGGCGGAAGTCGAGGCTGGTCCTCGGGATGAGATAGTCGCAGGGGCGATAGTCTTCGAGCTTGAAGACATGGCCGGTATCTGTGCGCATTCCTTAGGCTTTTCCTGTTGATTTCGGCCGGCCAGCCAGCTTGGCTGGTCCAAGAATTTTGAGGTGCGCGCTCTTTACACGAAACGGCCACTCGACAAAACTGCGGCATAGGTCGTGTTTCGCAATTCCGGACGGAAAACCGTTACACACTTTTCCTGGAATTGCTCTTGGCCTATTTCGCGGCTTCGTTTCCCGACTATCCTTACGAGGCAAGATGACCGTCGATCATGCCGTCGGCCACAACACGCTGCGCGGCATTACGCTGAAGATCGTCTCGGTGACGATCTTCGTCGGCATGCAGACCTGCATCAAGGCGGCCGGCGACGTGCCCGCGGGGCAGATCGTCTTCTTCCGCTCCTTCTTCGCCATCTTTCCGATCATCGCCTTCCTGGCCTTCAAGGGTGAATTGGCCACGGCATTCACGACGAGACGGCCGTTCAACCACGTCGCGCGCGGTGTGGTCGGCGTCGGCGCCATGGGGCTCGGCTTCTTCGCGCTGACCAGGCTGCCGCTGCCGGAAGCGATCACGCTGAACTACGCCCAGCCGCTGCTGGTCGTCGTGTTCTCCTCGATCTTCCTCGGCGAGACGATCCGCGTCTACCGCTGGAGCGCGGTCGCGGTCGGCCTTGCCGGCGTGCTGGTCATCTCCTGGCCCGAACTGACGCTGCTCAATTCCGATGAAGGCCTCGACGACCAGGAGGTGCTGGGCGTCATGGCCGCGCTGATCGCCGCCGCGATCTCGGCGGTCGCCATGCTTCTGGTGCGCAATCTCGTGCAGACGGAGAAGACGGCGACCATCGTGCTGTGGTTCTCCTCGACCGCTTCAGTGCTGTCGCTCTTCACGCTGCCCTTCGGCTGGCAGGCGCTGACGCCGATGCAGGCCGCGCTCCTCGTTGTCGCGGGCTTCTGCGGAGGGCTCGGCCAGATCCTGATGACGGCGGCCTACCGCCATGCCGAAGCCTCGGTCGTGGCGCCCTTCGAATACACCTCGATGATCCTCGGCGTCGTGGTCGGCTATTTCGTCTTCGGCGACGTGACCTCGCTGAACACCCTTGCGGGCGGCGTGATCGTGGTCGCCGCCGGTATCTTCATCATCTGGCGCGAGCGGCAACTGGGCCTGGAGCGCACGCGCATCAGGACGGTCACGCCGCCGCAGGGGTGAAGGCCTACGAAGCGGTCGCCGGCTCTTTTGCCAGCCGCGCCAGAACCGTTCGGGTCTGCTCGTCGGCCGGGAAAAAGGATTCGATCGCCAGTTCGGACAGCGTGACATCGAGCGGCGTACCGAACACGGTGATCGTGCTGATGAAGGAAAGCACGGCGTCGCCATGCGCAAGCCGCAGCGGATGCACGATGCCGCTCGGTTCGACCGGCGCCGGCCGGCTGCTCCTCAGGCCGGATGGATAGGTGCGCAATTCGCGCTCAAGCTCGATCAGCACCGGGTCGCCGGTGGCGTCGTTCTGGCGCTTCAGCCGCTCGATGAGATGCGCGCGCCACTCCGCCAGATTGACGATGCGCGGCGCCACGCCGCCCGGATGCAGGCTGAGCCTCAGCACATTGACCGGCGGCGCGAGAAGCGATGCTTCGGAGATGTCGGCGAGGAACGGAGCAATCGCGGTGTTTGCCGAAACGAGGTTCCAGTGCCGGTCCACCGCCAGCGCCGGGAAGGGTTCGTGGCCCTTGAGCACAGTCTCGACGGCGGCAAGCGCCGGTGCCAGTGTCGCATCGGTCAGCGGCTTTTCGCTGAAGCTCGGCGCGAAGCCGGCGGCAAGCAACAGTTGATTGCGTTGGCGCAGTGGAATCGACAGCTGCTCGGCCAGATGCAGCACCATGTCGCGCGAAGGCTGGGCCCGGCCGCTTTCGACGAAGGAGAGATGCCGCTGCGAGATATCGGCCTCCATGGCGAGGTCGAGCTGGCTCATGCGTCGCCGCGTGCGCCACTCGCGGATCAGGTTGCCGGCGGAAGCGTCGGATGTGGTCATAGGGTAGGACTAGGCTGTGGAGGGAGGGATTTCAATTACCTGGGAGGTTATTGGCTTCCCTTCTCCCACAAGGGGAGAAGGGGAAGATGTTCACGCCAACCCCCGCAACTTCGCCTTGACCTCGAGAAAATCCCGCCAGGCCAGCTTCTTGTGCGCCGGTGTCCTCAACAGATAGGCCGGATGCAGCGTCGGCATCGCCGGAATGGCTATGCCCGACGCCGTCGTGTGCACCCGCCAGTTGCCGCGCAGGCGCAGGATGCCCTCGGTCGTGTTGAGCAGCGTCTTGGCCGACGGACCGCCGAGATTGACCAGCACCTTGGGATTGACCAGTTCTATCTGCCTTTCGATGAACGGCCGGCAGATTTCAGTCTCGTGCGGTGTCGGCGTGCGGTTGCCCGGCGGCCGCCACGGAATGACGTTGGCGATATAGGCCGAGTTGCGGTCGAGGCCGATAGCGGCGAGCATACGGTCGAGCAGCCGGCCGGAGCGGCCGACAAAGGGCAGACCCTCGAGGTCCTCGTCTCGGCCCGGCGCCTCGCCGACCAACATAAGGTCGGCTTTCGGATTGCCGTCGGCGAAGACGAGGTTCTTGGCGGTGAATTTGAGATTACAGCCGTCGAAGCCGGCCATGTGCTGGCGCAGTTCCTCGAGCGTCGAGGCGCTTGCGGCCAGTTGCCGGGCAAGCAGCGCCTGCGCCTCGTCGGGAACGGTGGCGGCCGGCATGCGCGCCGGAGCGTCCGGAATATTGCGCGCGTCGAGGCCGGATGATGGCGTCGGTGGCTCTGGCGACTGGGGCCGCTCCGGGCCCCGCCCGGGTGCCGGGCGGCTCTCGGATTTGGGGTCGCGAGGCGGCGCGGCTGGCGTCCGCTCGGCAGCCCTGCGTTCGACCGACTTCGCAGCCGCTTCGGCAAACCGATTGACCGGCGCGTCTTCAAGCGCCTCGTCAACGCCGGCGCTGGCATAAAAGGCGAGCAGGTCGGCGATCTCGGCAGGTGTGCTGGGGGAGGCGGCAGTCATCGCGCCACCATCGTCCGCGCGGCGCCGATTTGCAAGGTTAAGCCACGCTCGCCTGTATTGGAGCATGTCGAGATTCAGGTCAGGCCGAATCGAAAATGGTGGTTTCCGAGAACCGGCCTACGCCGGCCGTAGCCTTCATAGGGCGCAGACACTTATGAGGGCTTCGGCCGGCGAAGGCCGGAGCGGAGCGTACTTTTCATACGTGAGCACCGGAAGCGCAGGAAACTGCCATTTGCAGGCCGGCATCACCTGAATATCGATATGCTTTCACCCAGTCGGTATGCGCGGATCCTGCACGATGTAAAATGTCCAGCGCGGCGTGTAGTCGGTGATCAGGAAGTCGAAGGTCGCCGTCTTGAGCGGGTCGACCTTGCCGTTCTTGAACAGCAGCTGGTCATAGGGTTCGAACCGGCGGTCGAAATCGGCGAAATTGCTCGACCAGATGTTGTCGGGCGTCTTGTTGCGCTGGTCGAAGGAAAGGCCGTCGCCGAACACGCTTGGCTGGTCGAGGATTTCCTGCAGCTCGAACTGGAATTCCACCCAGGGCAGGGCGCTGTTGTTGAGCACGTCGATGCGCATATACATCACGCCGTTGGCGACCTGGCCTGCCTTGCCGAATGGCTCGATCGGCTTGGTCGCGCGGATCGTCAGCGTCACCGGCGTCGCCGTGTTCAGTTCCTCCCTGATGATCAGCGGGTCTTCCTTGGTGCCGATGCCGGAAGCACCCGTGATGCGGAAGCCGCCCAGTTCGTCGGAGAAGGAATAGGCGCCGGTGGCCCAGACCTTCACCGGATCGGCCTCCGCCGGCACGGACAAAAAGAGGAGTGGAAGAACCGCGCGCCAGGCCATGCCCGGCGTGAAGAGTAAGCGCTTCGATGGAAAGCCGGCTGGCTCTGGACTGCGCATGGTGCGAAGTATTGCCGATAACCAAGCCGTCGAACAATTAAAAACATGCGGACGCGGCCTGGCCTTCCATCCGATTGGCGCTGGCCTATGCTTGGCCATGGCCTGCGCGGCGACCGTTTCGTAGGCAAAACCGCGACTTTTTGTCGAAATCGGCGTTGTCACGTCAGCGCCGGTTTCGCGTCGCGAATTGATGCGCTATGCAGCGCGTGAGCCAGCACAATGCGAAAACATGGCGAGCCAGTGAGGGGCCGATGAGCGAAATCGAACGCGAGAGCATGGAATTCGACGTGGTGATCGTCGGTGCGGGTCCCGCCGGCCTTGCCGCCGCGATCCGTCTGAAGCAGCTCAATCCGGACCTTTCCGTCGTCGTCCTGGAGAAGGGCGGCGAGGTCGGCGCCCATATCCTGTCGGGTGCGGTCGTCGATCCGATCGGCATCGACCGCCTGCTGCCCGGCTGGCGCGAGGAGGGCGATCATCCGTTCAAGACGCCTGTGACCGCGGACCATTTCCTGGTGCTTGGCCCTGCCGGCTCGTTCCGCCTGCCCAACTTCCTGATGCCGCCGCTGATGAACAACCACGGCAATTACATCGTTTCGCTGGGCAATGTCTGCCGCTGGCTCGCCACCAAGGCCGAGGCGCTGGGCGTCGAGATCTATCCGGGCTTCGCCGCGGCAAGCCTCGTCTACAACGACGCCGGCGCCGTCACCGGCGTCATCACCGGCGACATGGGCGTCGAGAAGGACGGCACGCACGGCCCGGCTTACGCGCCGGGCATGGCGCTGATGGGCAAATACGTGCTGATCGGCGAGGGCGCGCGCGGCTCGCTCGCCAAGCAGCTTATCGCCAAATACCAGCTTGCCGACGGCCGCGAGCCGGGCAAGTTCGGCATCGGCCTCAAGGAGCTCTGGCAGGTCAAGCCCGAGAACCACAAGCCGGGTCTTGTGCAGCATTCCTTCGGCTGGCCGCTCGACATGAAGACCGGCGGCGGCTCCTTCCTCTACCATCTCGAGGACAACCAGGTGGCGGTCGGCTTCGTCGTCCACCTCAACTACAAGAACCCCTATCTCTCACCCTTCGAGGAGTTCCAGCGCTTCAAGACGCATCCGGCAATCGCCGGCACCTTCCAGGGCGCCAAGCGCATCGGCTATGGCGCGCGCGCCATCACCGAGGGCGGCTGGCAGTCCGTGCCGAAGCTGTCCTTCCCGGGCGGCGTGCTGATGGGCTGCGCTGCCGGCTTCGTCAACGTGCCGCGCATCAAGGGTTCGCACAACGCGGTGCTCTCGGGCATGCTGGCGGCCGAGCATGTGGCCGAGGCGATTGCCGGAGGTCGTGCCAATGACGAGCTCGCTTCCTATGAGGAAGCCTGGCGCGGCACCGATATCGGCAAGGACCTGAAGAAGGTCCGCAACGTCAAGCCGCTCTGGTCGCGCTTCGGCACCATTGTCGGCGTCGGCATCGGCGGTCTCGACATGTGGCTGAACACGCTGTTCGGCTTCTCGCCCTTCGGAACCATGAAGCATGGCAAGGCCGACTATGCGACGCTCGAGCCGGCCTCCAAGCATCAGAAAATCGCCTATCCGAAGCCGGATGGCGTGCTGACCTTCGACCGGCTCTCCTCGGTGTTTCTTTCCAACACCAACCACGAGGAGAACGAGCCGACCCATCTGATCGTCGCCGACATGGCGCTGCAGCAGCGTTCCGAGCACGATGTCTTCGCCGGTCCCTCGACCCGCTACTGCCCCGCCGGCGTCTATGAATGGGTGGACAAGGACGGCAACGCCGCCGCCGATCCGGCGGCAAAGGACGTGCGCTTTGTCATCAACGCGCAGAACTGCGTGCACTGCAAGACCTGCGACATCAAGGATCCGAACCAGAACATCAACTGGGTGCCGCCACAAGGCGGTGAAGGCCCCGTCTACCAGGGCATGTGAGCCGCGCCTAACCGCCAAGACCGTTGAAGCCGCGCGCCGAGTATGGTCTGCTTCGCTCCGAACAAGGAGGCGGACATGCGGCGCATCAGCCTGGCAATTTTAGCTGCTGCCGGCGTGCTTTTGTCCGGGGCCGCGTCAGCAGGCACCAAGCTGACCGTTCATGTGCGCAGCTATGACGTCGCCGGCAGGACCGGCGCGGAACTGATCGAGGCGATGGATGGCCTCGGGCCGAGGCACGGCCATGCCACGCGCGCCATCGCCGAGACCGGCTATACCATGCATTGGAACCTCGACGTGAAACGGGACAATGGCATCTGCCGGCTGCGTCAGGCCACCGGCACGATCGACCTGACCTACACCTTTCCGCGCCGCACGTCCCCGTCCGGTCCGGTCCTGCGCAGGCGCTGGGATCGCTTCATGGCCGGCGTGCGCCAGCACGAGCATACCCATGGCCGCATCGCCAAGCAGATGATGCGGGCGACCGAGACGGCGCTCGCCGGGCTCGAGCGGCAGGACAACTGGTTCTGCACCGGTCTTCGCTGGGACGCCAGGCGCCGCATCGACACGATCTATGCCGACTACGAGGCCAGGCAGAACGCCTTCGACGCGCGCGAGCACCGCGACGGCGGCCATGTCGAGCAACTGGTCGACGCGTTGATAGGGAAGAACTGAACTTCAGTCCGTTCGCGTATCAGGAGGGCGTCAGCTGCGCGGCCCGTCCGGTGCGCCATTCGCCGCCAGCGCCGACTTGTGCTCGTCCTCGGGCGCGTTGCTGTCGGACCGCAGGGTGAATTCGACCAGCACAGGCAGATGGTCGGAGCCGGTGTCCTCCATTCGGACCGACGACAGGATCGTCACCCAGCCCTTGCTGAAAACCTGGTCGATCGGCAGGCCCGCATAGCGGCGCAGGACGTCGGGCAGCGTCCGGTGGATCCAGGTCGGACCGGCCGACGGCATCAGCGTCATGCCGCTGAGCCGCGCCACCCGCCGCACCGCCGCGCTCCACGGCACGGCGTTGCAGTCGCCGGCCATGATGGCGGTCTCGCCGAGCCTGGCCAGCGGTTCCGCCAGTTCGCCGATCTGCCAGTATTGCTCCTTCGGCCACGGCCAGCTGAGATGGATCGCGGCGACGTTGACCGGAATGCCGCCGAAATCGATCGTGGCGGTCGCCATCGCGCCGCGCGGCTCGCAACGCGGCGCGGTGCCGGCGGCGAAGGGACGGCGCGAAAGCAACGCGACGCCGAATATGCCGTTGGGATAGTCGCAAAGGATCCGATAGGGATAGGCGCTGGCAATATAGCCGATCTCCGTGGCCCACATCCCGGACACTTCGTCGAGCGTGATGACGTCCGGATTGGTCCGGCCGATCAGCGACAGCACCTTCTTAGGCGTCGGATTGTTGAAGCGCAGATTCATCTGCAGCAGGCTGTAGACGATCCTGTCGGCCGGCTTTGCGACCGCCTGCTGCGTCGACAATCTCGGCAGCGCGCTCGTCGTCGTGGCGAAGCAGGCGATGGCGAAGACCAGCGCGGCGACCGCCTGCAGCCGGTAGGGGCCGGCAAGCAGCGCCAGCGCGAGCAAGGCCGTCAGCACGCTCAGATGCATGCGGAAATGCGAGAAGGAATCGAAGGCCGGATGCAGCGCGCCGAAGAATCCAGCCAGCAGCGCGGCCGAGCATGCCATCATCGCCAGGAATGTCAGCTGAGCCATCATGCTCAAGCGCGCGCCGCCCGTCGTCATTTGCTCCAACCGCTCCGGCTATCCGTTCGGACCGCTTATCGGCCAAATTGCGGCCCGGGCAAGACGACGAATTGCCTCGCGGGTCAAAAGTTGGCGATTACTGGAACGCCGTTTCCGAAAAGCTTCTCAGCTTGCGCGAATGCAACCGCTCCATCGGCATCTCGGCCAGTTTCTCCATCGCCTTGATGCCGATGGTGAGATGCTGCGCCACCTGCCGCTTGTAGAACTCGGTCGCCATGCCGGGCAGCTTCAGCTCGCCATGCAGCGGCTTGTCGGAAACGCACAGCAACGTCCCGTAAGGCACGCGGAAGCGGAAGCCGTTGGCGGCGATGGTGGCCGATTCCATGTCGAGCGCGATGGCGCGCGACTGCGACAGGCGCTGCACCGGCCCGCGCTGGTCCCGCAGCTCCCAGTTGCGGTTGTCGATGGTGGCGACGGTGCCGGTGCGCATGATGCGCTTGAGGTCGTAGCCCGACAAACCGGTCACCTCGGCGACCGCTTCCTGCAGCGCCACCTGGATTTCGGCCAGGGGCGGGATCGGCACCCAGACCGGCAGGTCGTCATCCAGCACATGGTCCTCGCGCACATAGGCATGCGCCAGCACATAGTCGCCCAGCGCCTGCGTGTTGCGCAGGCCGGCGCAATGGCCGAGCATGACCCACGCATGCGGCCTCAGCACCGCGATATGGTCGGTGATGGTCTTGGCGTTGGATGGGCCGACGCCGATATTGACCATGGTGATGCCGCCATGGCCGGGCTTCTTCAGATGGTAGGCCGGCATCTGCGGCAGGCGCTGCGGCGGTGTGCCTTCCGATTCTGTTGCCCCGTTCCGGGTCACGACATTGCCGGGTTCGATGAATTCGACATAGCCGCTGTCGCCACTGGCCATCAGCTCGCGGGCCCGCGCCACGAATTCGTCGATGTAGAACTGGTAATTGGTGAACAGCACGAAATTCTGGAAATGCTGCGGGCTGGTCGCCGTGTAATGCGTCATGCGGTGCAGCGAATAATCGATGCGCTGCGCGGTGAACGGCGCCAGCGGCCGCGGCTCGCCGAACGCCACCTCGAACGTGCCGTTGGCGATCTGGTCGTCGGTGCCGTCGAGGTCCGGCACGTCGAACAGGTCGCGGATCGGCCGCTTGATGCGCTCGGCGGCCGCGCCGTCAACATAGGTGCCTTCCAGGAAGGCGAAATGCAGCGGGATTGGCGTGGTCGATTCCGACACCGTGACCGTCACGCCGTGATTGCGCATGATGAGCCTCAACTGCTCGATGAGATAATTCTCGAACAGTTGCGGCTGGGTGATCGTGGTGGCGAAATGCCCGGGCGTCGGCATATGGCCATAGGCCTGGCGCGAGTCGACCTGGCTGAACGAGGTCGTGGTGACGCCGATCTGCGGATAGAAGGCCCGGTAGCGCCTGCTCTCGTCGCCGCCCGCCGCCAGTGCGGCGAAGGAATCGCGTAGGAATTTGGTGTTGCGGTCGTAGAGCGTCTGCAGCGCCGCGACGGCCTTTTTTGCGTCGTGGAAACTCTGCTTGCCGAAAGGCTCCGGCATGACGACCGATTCGATGGCTTGGGGGTAGATTCGCTTTTCCATGGCTCAATATAGAGATTTGGAAGAGCGGTTGGGAGGGGTGAGCGGACAGGAACCGCGACCCAGCTGGAGATTTTTTGTTATCCATCCGATTCAAGGTGTGACGAGATTCAGGTCAGGCCCGAGTCGAGAAAGGTGGATTCCGAGAACCGGCCTACGCCGGCCGTAGCCTTCATAGGACGGAGACATTTATGAGGGCTTCGGCCGGCGAAGGCCGGAGCGGAGCCTACTTAAGATACGTGAGCACCGGAAGCGCAGGAAGCCGCCTTTCGCATGCCGGCCTCACCTGAATATCGACACACCTTATCCGCGCTGCAGGCTGATCAGCAGCACGAAGCCTACGCTGGTGTTCTTGTGCGGCGGTGCCTCGATCCTGTTGCCGGTGTCGGCGCGCATCATCGGCACGGCCAGCACTGGGGCGGCGAGCAGCATCAGGATGAGCGTCGCCCGTGGCAGCAGCCGAACGATCTTCATTGCATTATCGGCGATGCGGTTCATTTTGGTGGTCCCCGGTTTTCAGCTTGGTTCGATTTCCAGCTTGGTCGTTTCAGCGCTTGAATTGGTTCACGAAGCCGACAATGCAGGCACCGGCCGTTCCCACGAGCGAACAGGGTGGCCAGCCTCCGCCACCAGGATGGCGAAGAACATGCCGAACAGGCTCATCAGCAGGCAGACGAGGGTGAAGCGACGGGCAAGCATTTCTCTCTCCTTCAATGCGGGAGAAAATGCCTGACGGCCTCTGAACCGGTTCTGAGACCGGTATTCATCTGCGGTTCAAATTGATTGACGAGGTCTTGAACAGGTGCCGGTGGCGCAGCGCCGGTCCGGCGGAGCGCTGCCGCTCCAAAAGAAAGCGGGGCCGTTCGGCCCCGTTTCGGACGATCTGGAATCTGGCGATCAGAGCTTGTGCCAGGTCTGGCTCTTGCAGATCAGGCCGCCGAGCACGCAGCCGCTCATCTTGAGCGTCGTGCCCGTGAGCGTCGCCTTGCCGGAATAGGTCTTGTCGTTCGCCGGGTCGGTGATGTTGCCGGCATATTTGTTGTCGCCGGTCGCCTTCATCGAGCCGATCGTCTTGCCGGCATATTTGCCGGTCTTGAGCGTGATGGAGAACGAGCCGCCGCCGCCGATCGTCGCCGTCTCGCCGGATTGCGTCTTCCAACTGCCTTCGATCGGGTCGGCCCATGCGGCGCCCGCCATGATCAAGGTGGCCGCCAGGGCCAGGCTCATCTTTCGAAACATCTTGTCCTCCTCCCTATGGGGTTGCGGCGGGCTCCGGTCCGCCTTCCTGCCCCTTACGCAAAGGTGAAGCTAATCCAGCTCCCGCCAAAACAAAAGCGGTGCCGCCACGGAAGGTTGCAAGGATTTTCGCCGCGCGGATGACTGAAAATAAACGCGACCCGGAAAAACGCTTCGGTTTCCGTGGTTAGCGAAGTCTTGATTCCACTCGCGGCAATTTTCATCGAATTTGACGGAAAATGGCTGAAACGCTGGATTCCCATGCTTAATAGTTTTTCGCGTTTACCTCTTGTTTTAGCTTTGTTTTCCTCAAATTAAGCAAGCCATTTAACGACGGATTCAAGGCCAGCGGTCATCCTCGAAAGCATCGAAAGAGCGCCCCGCCCCAAGGGATACCAAGGGAAAAGGAGGCAGCTCTCGGGAGCCAGACAGGGGATTTGAAATGGCACGCTTTGAAATGCTTGAAGACGGCTTCGGCGCCATGGGGGCAACTGCCCAGGCCGACATTCTTTTCGAACTGGGAATGATGTATGCGACCGGCCGCGATTGCGAGACCGATGTCGTTGCCGCCCACAAATGGTTCAACATCGCCGCGATCAAGGGCTCGGCCCGCGCCGCCGAACTGCGCTCGGAGCTGTCGGCCACCATGTCGAAAGTCGAGATCGCCACGGCGCTGCGCGAAGCGCGCGAATGGATGACGATGCACTGATCCTCAGCGCGCGCAGCGCTCGGAAATTCATTGGGGCAAGGCCGCAAAAAGACGGCCGGTCAGGAAGAACGAGAACGCGGCAGGTTGAGACAACCGAAGCCACGCAAGAACAGGGAAGCGAGCGGGTTCAAGCGCGGGGGCGCCGGGGAAGCTCGATTGCAAAAAAAGCCGCGACCGGCCGGGACAAGGGCCGGCGCGGCTTTTTGCATTACGCTTGGTAATCAGGCGTGTGGCCCAAGAAATCCTCGCCCAAATGAACCAAAACCTTCCGCATTGTGCTCTCGACAGTTTCGGCGAAGGGTGAAATTGTCCCGGCTCTGTGGAAGAAGCGCGGCCGGAGCGGCGCGCGCAAGTGGAGGAGTTCTTATAGTCATGAAAAAATTGGGTATTTTGAGCGCGGCCGCATTTGGCCTGATGATGAGCGCCTCGGTTGCCTTCGCCGACGACATCACCATTTCGGTGGTCGGCCCGATGACCGGCCAACTCGCCACCATCGGTGACCAGTTCAAGCAGGGCGCGCAGGCTGCCGCTGACGCGATCAATGCCGCTGGCGGCGTCAACGGCTCCCAGATCAAGCTCGACATCGAGGACGACCAGTGCGATCCGAAGCAGGCGGTCTCGGTCGCCAACCGCATCGTCGCCAACGGCGTCAAGTTCGTCGACGGTCATGCTTGCTCGGGCTCGAGCATTCCGGCCTCGGCCGTCTATGCCGAAGCCGGCACGCTGATGATGAGCCCCGCCTCGTCCAACCCGGTGCTGACCGATGCCGCGGCCAAGGCCGGCTGGCCGACCATCATGCGCCTCTACACGCGTGACGACGCGCAGGGCGCCTTCATCGGCCCTTGGATCGCCAAGAAATACGCCGGCAAGAACGTTGTCGTCCTGCACGACAAGAGCGCCTACGGCCAGGGTGTTGCCGATGCCGTGAAGGCGACGATGAATGCCGGCGGCCTCAAGGAAGTCGACTATGAAGGCATCAATGCCGGCGAGAAGGACTATTCGGCCCTCGTCACCAAGCTGAAGGAACTCAAGGCCGACGTTGTCTACTTCGGCGGCTATCACCCGGAGGCGGGCTTGATCCTGCGTCAGGCGGCCGAGCAGAACGTCAAGTTCCAGCTGATCATGCCGGACTCGATCGCTTCGCCGGAATTCTGGCAGGTCGCCGGCCCGGCCGGTGAAGGCACCATGTTCGTCTTCCCGTCGGACCCGCAGTCGAAGCCCGAAGCCAAGGACGCCGTCGCCAAGATCAAGGCCGGCGGCTTCACGCCGGAAGGCTTCACGCTGTTCTCCTATGCGGTGATCCAGGCCGTGGCTGAAGGCGTCAAGCGCGCCGGCACCGACGATCCGGCCAAGGTCGCCGAGGCGCTCAAGGACGGCAAGCCGATCAGCACCGTCGTCGGCGACGTCGTCTTCGACGAGAAGGGCGACCTGAAGAACGCGAGCTACGACATCAACCAGTGGCACGACGGCAAATACGCGCCGATCCAGCCGTAATTTGGTTCCGCAATCGACGAAATGGCCGGGCTCGTCCCGGCCATTTTTCGTTTGTGTCCTGGCATTGACGTACAGGCGAGGCCGGGGCTGTCCCGCCGACATAGCTATTTACCATTCAGCAATTCAGCACTTCAGCCCTGGCCGTCCTCCGCGAACCGGACCAGCACCGTGCCGTCGCTGACCTGTGCGCCCTCGGCCGCGATCTCGGCGATCACGCCGTCATGCGGGGCGGCGATCATATGCTCCATCTTCATGGCTTCGAGGATCAAGAGCGGCTGGCCCTTGATCACGGCATCGCCCGCCGCGGCGCGCACCAGCTTGACCAGGCCCGGCATCGGCGCGCGCAGGTTGGCTGTGGCGGCACCCGCCTCGTCGGCCTTGGCAAGCGGATCGGGAACCGTGAACGTATAGCCGACCGCGCCCTCGAAGACGGTGACGTGACCGGGCCAGCGGGCGGCATGCGGCATGGTCCGCAAGTCGTGCGTGTTCACCGCATCATGCGGTGCCTCCAGCGCCACCTGGAAGCGGCCGTCCGGCCGTGCCGAAACCCTGGCCAGGATGTTCTCCTCGCCATGGCGCAGGCGAATGCGGCGCGACAGCGTGTGGAAATGCGCATAGCCGGAAAGCGTGGACCAGGGATCGACGGCGGGACCCGGCGTGCCGGCATCCATCGCGGCAAGCACCGCCGCGGCGATCGTCTCGTCGCCTGGCCCGGGAATGGCGGTGAGCGCCTCCTGATGCCGGCCGATCAGCCCGGTATCGACGTCGCCGGCCGCGAAATCGGCGTCGGCCGCGAGCGCCGCCAGGAAGGCAGTGTTGACGGTCGAGCCGGCGACTTCGGTCCGGGCGAGGGCATCGCGCAGCGCGCCGAGCGCCGTGGCCCGGTCCTCGCCGTGCACGACCAGCTTGGCGATCATCGGGTCGTAGAAGGGCGAGATCGCATCGCCGGCGCGCACGCCGGTCTCGATGCGCATCGCGGCGCCTTCCGGGGCAGCGTCGGGGAACTTGAGATGATGCAGCGTGCCGGTCGCCGGCAAAAACCCTTTCGCGGCGTCCTCGGCATAGAGACGCGCCTCGAAAGCGTGGCCGGCAAGCGCGATCTCGCCCTGCGTTTTCGGCAGTTTTTCGCCGGACGCGACGCGAAGCTGCCATTCGACGAGATCGATGCCGGTGACCATCTCGGTGACGGGATGCTCGACCTGCAGTCGGGTGTTCATCTCCATGAACCAGAAGCCGTCGGCCTTGAGCCCCTGAGAGGCGTCGACGATGAACTCGATCGTGCCGGCGCCCGAATAATTGATCGCCTTGGCGGCCTTCACGGCCGCCTCCGTCATCGCCTTGCGCAGCGCCGGCGTCATGCCGGGGGCAGGCGCTTCCTCGATCACCTTCTGGTGGCGGCGCTGCGCCGAGCAGTCGCGTTCGAAAAGATGCACGGCGTTGCCGAAATTATCGCCGAACACCTGCACTTCGATGTGACGCGGCTTGTCGACATATTTTTCCACCAGCACGCGATCGTCGCCGAACGCCGCCTTCGCCTCGCGACGCGCGCTCGAAAGCGCCTCCGAGAAATCGTCGGGATGGTCGACGCGCCGCATGCCCTTGCCGCCGCCGCCGGCGCGCGCCTTGATCAGCACCGGGTAGCCGATCTCGCGCGCCTTGGACGCAAGCAGCACGATTTCCTGCGCTTCGCCGTGATAACCCGGCACCACGGGCACGCCGGCCTTTTCCATCAGCCGCTTGGCGGCGTCCTTCAATCCCATGGCGCGGATCGAGGCGGCGGAAGGACCGATGAAGACAAGGCCTGCCGCCGTCGCCTGATCGACGAAATCGGGGTTTTCCGACAGGAAGCCGTAGCCGGGATGGATGGCCTCGGCGCCGGTGGCGAGCGCCGCCGCCACGATCCTGTCGCCGCGCAGATAGCTTTCGCCGACGGGCGAGGGGCCGATATGCACCGCCTCGTCGGCCATCTCGACATGCAAGGCCTTGGCGTCCGCATCGGAATAGACGGCAACGGTGCGCACGCCGAGCTTGCGGGCGGTGCGGATGACGCGGCAGGCGATCTCGCCGCGATTGGCGATCAGGATCTTGCCGAACATGGAGCCTCCGCAGCCAGAATATGCTTTGAGCGAGGTCGGCTGTCCCGCCCGCGTGTCCGGACAAGCATTCGTCCGACATCATGGAGCACTCTCTTACCAAGGGAGTGCTCCACCGAGGTCGTCTCTTGAGCAGTCGTTTTGGTCATCAAGGTCAGCGTCCTCCAATGGCAGCGGTGGCCTGCCGGTAAATCTCCGCCGTCTGCTCATCGAAGCAGCAGAATGTAACCACATCAGGCACTGCATTCTGCCGCAGGAAGCTGCTTACTGTGCCGACGGCGATCTCCGTCGCCTGGTCTTTCGGATAGCCGTAGATGCCGGTCGAGATCGCCGGGAAAGCGATGGTTCGACAATCATGGCCGAGCGCGATTTCGAGCGAGCGCCGGTAGCAGGAGGCGAGCAGCTCGGCTTCGCCCTTGCCGCCGCCTTGCCAGACTGGACCGACCGTATGGATGACGTAACGCGCCGGCAGCCGATAGCCCTTGGTCAGCTTGGCGTCGCCGGTCTTGCAGCCGTGAAGCGCGCGGCACTCGGCGAGCAGCTCCGGCCCAGCCGCGCGATGGATGGCGCCGTCGACGCCGCCGCCGCCCAGCAGCGAGGAATTGGCGGCATTGACGATGGCGTCGACCGCGAGCCTGGTGATGTCGCCGGTGTGGATACGGATCCTGTCGCCGAGAGCGCTCATGAAACTTGCTATCTTTCTGGAATAAGGCCGTGGAGGGGACGGCAGCCCCCACGGTGATGAATCATCGCGTGGCAATTCGCACACACAATCGCTAGGTCATCCAACCTAACCGACATCCCTCCGGGCGGCGCCGAGGAGATGGGTATCTTATGATGCACTTGGGCATAACCCTGGCCGATCGCGCCATAGACTTCAAAGAAGTCAAAGCCGCAATTAGGAACCTCGCAAATAAGCCGGCCTTTGTTGGCTTTCATCGCGGCATCGATTTTGTTAGCTCTCAACTCTCTCTCACGGTGCCGATGACGGACGAAAGCTCTCTTCATCGCCCCTTCAAATCCTTCGAGTTCCGCATCCGGAAGTGAAGTCACATGAAGTCTCGGGGTGGCGCCGCGCGCTATAGTGCATTGGCCGGTTGATGGATCGTAGGCAGTAACTGCCCAAGCCACGGGATCAAGCAGCCGTTTTTTCACCTTGGACGCATCAGCGTCTGGGGTTTCCCTAGTCCGCATGCTGCCACTGCAGATGATAACTCTAATGGGTAGCCCATCGTCGTAGGCAGTTCGGATCGCCTCGTCCATGCGAGCTGCGCGAGCCTTCCAGATGCGTTCTTTGTTTGATGAAGAAGGGCCTTGGGATCGAGCGCGTTGATTATGCTCTTGAAGTGTGAGTCCGTTCCTCACAAGCATGTGGTCGAACCAAAGGTTTAAGACAACGACCTTTCCGACCTCTACAAAAGACCATTCGTAACAATATTTCGGATTAGCTGCGGCTTTCTCGACCCCCCCTTTAAAATTTGCCCAGTCGTCAACGTTGACGCCAGCTCTTGCGACAAGATCAATTGTTCTGTGGTGCTCCTTTGGCTCCAGCTCCAATAAGTCAGTCAAGCGTTCCTCCCATTTGTCTCTCACATCCTGAACACGCCGAATTTCGTCGCCTCGATCCCGGCATTGAGCGCCGCCGAGAGGCTGAGCGCCAGCACGTCGCGGGTCCTGGCCGGATCGATGATGCCGTCGTCCCAGAGCCTGGCCGAGGAATAGAGCGGATGACCCTCATGCTCGTATTTCATCAGGATCGGCTTCCTGAACTTCGCCTCCTCCTCGGCGCTCCATTGACCGCCCTTGCGCTCGATGCCCTCGCGCTTGACCATGGCGAGCACCGTCGCCGCCTGCTCGCCGCCCATCACCGAGATACGCGCGTTGGGCCACATCCACAGGAAGCGGGGCGAATAGGCGCGGCCGCACATGCCGTAATTGCCGGCGCCGAAGGAACCGCCGATGATCACGGTGAGCTTCGGCACCTTCGCGGTGGCGACCGCCATCACCAGCTTGGCGCCGTCCTTGGCGATGCCGCCGGCCTCGTATTTTCGACCGACCATGAAGCCGGTGATGTTCTGCAGGAAGATCAGCGGAACGCCGCGCTGGCAGCAGAGCTCGATGAAGTGCGCGCCCTTCAGCGCGCTTTCGGAAAACAGCACGCCGTTGTTGCCGATGATGCCGATCGGCATCCCGTGCAGATGCGCGAAGCCGGTGACCAAAGTCGTGCCGTAATTTTGCTTGAACTCGTCGAACTCCGAACCGTCGACGAGACGCGCGATCACCTCGCGCACGTCATAGGGCTGGCGCAGATCCGTCGGCACGACGCCGTAGAGTTCCCGCGGATCGTAAAGCGGTTGAATCGGCTTCTGCAAATTCAGGCTTACGGCCTTGTTGCGATTCAGGTTCCGGATGATGCGCCGGCAAATGGCCAAGGCGTGCTCGTCGTCCATGGCGTAGTGGTCGGCGACGCCGGAAAGCCTGGTGTGGACATCGGCGCCGCCGAGCTCCTCGGCGCTGACATCCTCGCCGGTCGCGGCCTTCACCAGCGGCGGGCCGCCGAGAAAAATGGTCGCCTGGTTGCGCACCATGATCGTCTCGTCCGACATCGCCGGCACATAGGCGCCGCCCGCCGTGCACGAACCCATGACGCAGGCGATCTGCGGGATGCCGGCCGCCGACATGTTGGCCTGGTTGTAGAAGATGCGGCCGAAATGCTCGCGGTCCGGGAAGACCTCGTCCTGGTTGGGCAGATTGGCGCCGCCGCTGTCGACCAGATAGACGCAAGGGAGGTTGTTCTGCAGCGCGATCTCCTGCGCCCGGAGATGCTTCTTCACCGTCAGCGGATAATAGGTGCCGCCCTTCACCGTGGCGTCGTTGACGACGACCATCACTTCCTGGCCTTCGACGCGGCCGACGCCGGTGATGATGCCCGCAGACGGAATGTCCTCGCCATACATCGACCATGCCGCGAACTGGCCGACCTCGAGGAAGGGCGAGCCGGTGTCGAGCAGTTGCGCCAGCCGCTCGCGCGGCAAGAGTTTGCCGCGACCCTGGTGGCGCTCACGCGCCTCGTCGGAGCCGCCGCGCTCGACGCCTGCCGCCTTCTCGGCGATGTCGGCGACCAGCGCGCGCATACGCTCGGCGTTGGCGCGGAATGTGTCGGAGGCGGGGGAGATCTGGGTTTGAAGCGTCGTCACTTCACACCCCCTCCGCCATGATCTCGCGCCCGATCAGCCAGCGGCGGATCTCGCTGGTGCCGGCGCCGATCTCGTAGAGCTTGGCGTCGCGCAGCAGCCGCCCCGTCGGATAGTCGTTGATGTAGCCATTGCCGCCGAGCAACTGGATGGCGTCGAGCGCCATCTGCGTGGCCTTTTCGGCGGCGAAGAGCACGCAGCCTGCGGCGTCCTTGCGCGAGGTCTCGCCGCGGTCGCAGGCGGCGGCCACCGCATAGACGTAGGCCCGCGCGGCATTCATCGTCGAGTACATATCGGCGAGCTTGCCCTGCACCAGCTGGAACGTACCGATCGGCTGGCCGAACTGCTTGCGCTCATGCACGTAAGGCACAGCGACGTCGAGGCAGGCCGCCATCAGCCCGATCGGCCCGCCGGAGAGCACTGCGCGCTCATAGTCGAGCCCCGACATCAGCACCTCGACACCGCGCCCTTCCTCATGCAGCACATTCTCGAACGGCACCTCTACATTCTCGAACACCAGCTCGCCGGTGTTGGAGCCGCGCATGCCGAGCTTGTCCAGCTTTTGCGCGACCGAGAAGCCGGCCATCGTCTTCTCGACGATGAAAGCGGTGATGCCTCGCGCATGGCGTTCCGGATCGGTTTTTGCGTAGACCACCATCGTTCCGGCGTCCGGGCCGTTGGTGATCCACATTTTAGAGCCGTTGAGCACGTAGCGGTCGTTGCGCTTTTCGGCGCGCAGCCGAAGCGACACCACGTCCGAGCCGGCGCCTGGTTCCGACATCGCCAGCGCGCCGACCGTCTCGCCCGAGCAAAGGGCAGGCAGATACTTCTCCTTCTGCGCCGGGGTGGCCCAGCGGTTGATCTGGTTGACGCAGAGGTTCGAGTGCGCGCCGTAGGAGAGGCCGACCGAGGCCGATGCGCGCGAAATCTCCTCCATCGCCACGACATGCGCGAGATAATTCATGCCGGTCCCGCCGAAATCGGGGTCGGCGGTGATACCGAGCAGGCCGAGCGCGCCGAGCTCGACCCACAGATGCGCGGGAAACTCGTTGGAGCGGTCGATCTCGGCCGCGATCGGCGCGATCCTGTCCTGGGCGAAGCGCCGCACGGTATCGCGCAGCGCCTCGATGTCGGGATCAAGTCCGAAGTTCAGCGTATTCGTGTACATGCCGTTCCTCCCTGCGCATGCCCGGTCTTCGCGGAGATCATGCCTGTATCAGAGTGCCACGGCGTCCCTTGCGCGCCCCGGAAGGACGCGCGGTGCCATGGCTGATTGTCGCGCCGACCAGGCGCATTGTCATCGAAAGATATGATGCCGTGACTTCAGTGATCGACAGCCGCTCGCCCGGCCGGAACCAGACGATGACGCCGGTCATCATCTGGATCAGCGCCATGGCGGTGAGCCCGGTATCGTCGACCTGAAAGACACCGGCCTCGGCGCCGTCGCGCAGGATCGTGCGCAGCTCCTTCTCATAGGTCGTGCGCATCTTGAGGATCTGCGTCAGCCTTTCATGCGAGAGGCTGCGCAATTCCATATTGGAGACATGGGTGGCGTGACGCCGCTCTATGTGGAAGACGATGTGGTTCTCGACATAGGCGGCAAGGCGGGTGACCGGATCAGCGCTCGCCGGCCGCGCCGCTTCCCAAGCCTTGAGCAGGCCTTCCATATGCTCACGCATCAACGTGAACAGAAGGTCCTCCTTGGTTGGGAAATACCGATAGAGCGCGGCCGCCTGCACGCCGACCTCCGCCGCCAGCTGCCGCATCGACATCGCCTCGTAGCCGAGGCGCGCGATCAGGCTGACCGCCGCCTCACGGACGGCCGCTTCGGTTTTTTCCCCGTCGGAACCTGTGGTGCGCGCCATGTTCGCCTCCAGCAGCCTTTAATAAAACGAACGTTCAATTAATTCAAGATACGTCATACGTTCGTCGCCAGCCCTGGTTCGCGGAGGCGAAATGAGTCTAGACGATGATCCTGAAATCCACGGGCGCGGCGTCGGACGCTTCCTCGATCTCGACCTTTGAGACGAGCGCGCCCCGCGGCCCTTGCCACAGGCGTTCGATCATCGCCGTGACAGCGGCATCGGCGCCGGCGATCAGCGCGGCGACCGAGCCGTCGCGCTCGTTGCGCACCCAACCCGTCAGTCCGAGGCGCATGGCTTCGCCGCGCGTCCAGACACGGTAGCTTACACCTTGAACCTTACCGGAAATGCGCACCCGAACGGCCCGCTGCTCGCCCAGCATCGCTTACGCTCCATGCATCTTGCCGGAATCTGGCACAGGGCCAGCCAAAGGCAACAGGCTGGACGCCGTCAGATGCGATGGAATTTAATTACCCCGCGCCGCTGCCAGGGCGCCTAGCAGTTCCTCGGCGAAGATGTCGAGCTCGTGGTCGAGCCCGACGCTGACCCTTATGCAGCGGTCGAGCACCGGCACCATCGGCTTGCGGATGAACACGTCGCGCGACAAGAGGTTCTGCATCACCTTCAGCGCGAAGGCGCCGTCGCGGCCGCAGTCGATGGTGACGAAATTGGTCGCCGACGGCAGCGGCTTGAGGTCGTTCTGCCTGGCGATGGTTGAAATGCGCTCGCGGCCCGCCGCCACGCGCGCCGCCACCGAGCGCAGGTAGTCCTGGTCGGCAAGCGCCTCGAGGCCGGCGATCTGCGCCATGCGGCTGACGCCGTAATGGTTGCGGATCTTCTCGAAGTCGCGGATCACCTCCGCCTCCGCGAGGGCGTAGCCGCAGCGTATGCCGGCCAGGCCGTAAGCCTTGGAGAAGGTGCGCATGCGGATGACGTTCGGCCGCGCAACGTCGATCGCCGGCAGCGCCGAGGCGGGTCCCAGCTCGCCATAGGCCTCGTCGAGCACCAGCATGGTGGTTTCCGGCAGCGCTTCGATGAAGCGGACGACATCCGGCGCCTCCCACCAGCTTCCCATCGGATTGTCGGGATTGGAGAGATAGACCAGCGGCGCCTTTTCGCTGGCGACCTTGGCGAGGAGCCCGTCCAGGTCTTCCTTGTCGTTGGCATAGCGTACCGTCACCAGGCGGCCGCCGACGCCGGCGATGTGGAAATTGAAGGTCGGATAGGCGCCGAGCGAGGTGACCACGGCGTCGCCAGGGCCGACATACATGCGCGCCACCAGGCCGAGCAGGCCGTCGATGCCTTCGCCCACGACCACGTTGTCGACGGCCACGCCATGATGCGCGGCGGCCGCCACCTTCAGCTCGTAATTGTCTGGGTCGCAATACATCCACTGGTCGCGGGCGACGCTCTCCATGCGGGCGATGACGCGCGGCGAAGGCCCGAAACTGCTTTCATTGGCGCCGATGCGGGCGCGGAAAGGCCGCCCGCGCTCGCGCTCCTGCGCCTCCGGGCCGACGAACGGAACCGTGGTGGGAAGCGCGCCGATAATCGGCGTGAGGGACGGGCGCTGGCGCATGGCAAAAGCTCGCGTGGAAGGGGCGTTCTTGCTAGCGTGATCCCCCGGCCGGTGCAAGCAGGGCAGGGGACCCGTCGGCGAGGCACGGTCTCGCGCGGGCTGGATTCCGGCGGCTTCTTTTGCTAGCGAAGCGCTATGAACAACCGTCTGCCGCCCGCCTGGGCCAAGCATATCAAGTCCGGTCCGGTACCCAAGCCATCCGCTCCGGCGCTCAGGCCCGGATCGCCGCAGGCGAATCCCTCGAGACCGGACGCGCGCGCGCAGTCCGACGACCTGCTGCTGAAGCAGGCTTATGAGCATAAGCAGGCCAAGCGTCCGAAGCAGGCTCAGGATCTGTGCCTGCAGGTTCTGGCGCGCACGCCGAATTACCCGCGCGCCCTTTTTATGATGGGAACCATATGCCTGGGTTATGACGACGAGACGGCGTTGCAATATTTCGCCCGCGCCATCGCGGAGGAGCCGCGCAACGCCTATTATCACCTCAGCTTGGGAGAGGCCTATCTTAAGGTCGGCGAACACTCGCCGGCGATCGAGCATATGCGATACGCCATGGAGCTGCAGCCTGATCTTGTCGCGGCGCTCTGTGCCTTGGGACGCACTTATGTGGAATCCGATAAGCCAGATCTGGCTTTGCCGCTTTACGAGAAAGCGCTGAAAATCGACCCCGATCATCCCGAGATCAGAGTGGGGCTAGCCAATGCCCTGAGCAGCGTGGGCCGCATGGATGAAGCCGCCGCCTGTCTGAACCAGGCAATAGAGCGGCGCATCGACCTGCCGGGCGCCTATTACCGTCTTGCGCAGACGCGAAAGTTCACCAACGAGCCTCCAGAACTCCGCTCCATTTTTCATGAACTTGGCAATGCGAAACTCGGACCGGACGGCGCTCGGCTGCTCCACCATGCCGCCGGCAAGGTGCTGAATGATCTCAAACGCTATGGTGAAGCCTTCGATCATTTCCGGAAGGGGAAACAGGCCTCTCAACCATTCGACATCGACCGATATCGTCGGTGGGTCGACGCGCTGATCGAGCTCTTCACACCGGGTTTGTTTGCCGCCGCCGAGCGCAGCTTTGGTAATCCCTCCGAAGTGCCGGTTTTCGTGGTTGGCATGCCCCGCTCCGGAACGACGCTGACGGAACAGATCCTGGCCAGTCATCCCGATGTTTATGGCGCGGGGGAGCTCCCCAAATTGGGACGGGTTGCGAATGCCATCGGCCTTAAGCCTTCCTTGGCCGCAAAGTTGAACGGCCTTGTCGATTCGATCACGCCGGAGCTGTCGAAAACGCTGGCCAGGGAGCATTTGTCCTATCTCGCGGAACGTTCCGCCACCGCGCTGCGTATCGTCGACAAGATGCCGCACAATTTTGAGCTGATCGGCCTTATCGGCTTGCTCTTTCCCAAGGCGCGCATCATTCACTGCCGTCGCGATGCCATCGACAATTGCGTTTCCTGTTTCGTTCTGCCCTTCAACGGTTATCACAGTTATAGCGATGATCTGAGAACCCTCGGCCTCTACTATCGCGAATATGACCGCTTGATGCGACATTGGAACGAGGTGCTTCCGGGCCGCATCTTCGAGAGTCGCTATGAGATGCTCGTCGACGACCAGGAGGCACAATCGCGACGCCTCACTGATTACATTGGATTGCCGTGGGACGATGCCTGCCTGCGCTTTTTTGACAGGGAGGGCTCTGTGACCACGGCGAGCCGCTGGCAGGTCAGGCAACCGATCTACAAAACGTCGGTCAAGCGCTGGAAGAACTACGAAAACGAAATTCAGCCGCTGATCGAGGCGCTTGGCGATCTCGCGGATATTTGAACGACGGGCCCGCTGCTCACCGAGCTTTGACTGGATTCCATCGGTACTTATTGCTAGCAGATGCGATGAACAATCGTCTGCCGCCCGCTTGGTCCAAACACCTCAAATCCGGCGCCACGCCGAAGTCCAGATGGCTCCAGGCAAGTCCGCCGCGGCCGGCTCCACCGAAGACAAATTCGTTCGCACGTGCACAGGCCGATGACGCGCTGCTGAAGAAAGCCTATGAGCATCAACAAGCCAAACGGCTTGGTGAAGCACAGGACTTATGCCTTGAAGTGCTGGCGCGGACGCCAAACCATCCGTTGGCCCTGTACATCATGGGCACGCTTTGTCTGGGCTATGACGATGAGGCGGCTCTGCGCTATTTCGCGCGCGCGGTCGCAGAGGAGCCTGGAAACCCATACTACCACCTTAGCTTCGGCGAGACCTATGCGAAGCTGAGTGAATTCTCGGCCGCGATCAAATACATCCAGCATGCCTTGGTAATACAGCCCGATCTTGTGGAGGCCCTGTGCGCCTTGGGGCGTGTTTATACCCAGTTCGACAAGCCCGACCTGGCATTGGCGCTTTATGAGAAGGCGCTGAAGATCAACCGTGATCACCCCAAGGCGCGGACCGGAATGGCTGCTGCGCTCACTGGTCTTGGGCGTATGGACGAGGCCGGCGCCTATCTCAAAGAGGCGATCGAACGCCGTGTCGACGCAGCGGCTGCTTACTACGATCTCGTGCAGAGCCGGAAGTTCACCGAAGAGCCTCCAGAATTCCAATCGATCCTTCGCGAACTCGACCGTCCGGAGCTTAACGCGGAGGCCGTGCAGAGCCTTCACTACGCCGCCGGTAAAGTACAGAACGACCTCAAGCGCTATGCGGAAGCATTCGACCATTTCAACAAGGCCAAGCAGGCCGCCGGCTACCGGTTCGACATCGATCAGTATCGTCGTTTCGTGGACTCGATGATTGAAATCTTCACGCCCGGCCTGTTTGCCGCCGCGTCCGGCCTGGGCGATCCTTCCGATCTCCCTGTGTTCGTGGTTGGCATGCCCCGTTCCGGAACGACATTGACGGAACAGATCCTGGCCAGTCATCCCCGGGTTCACGGCGCGGGAGAACTTGAAAAACTAAGGCGGGTGGCAAACGCAATCGACCTCAAATCGTCGGCTGAAGATCTGAGCAAGCCCGTCAATTCCCTTACGCCGGAACTGACCAGGACGCTGGCCGAAGAGCATCTGTCCTACCTCAGAGAACGGGCGCCTGCTGCGCTCCGAGTCGTCGACAAGGAGCCGCACAATTTTGAGCTGATCGGTCTTATCGCCCTTCTGTTTCCCAATGCGCGCATCATTCACTGCCGCCGCGACGCCATCGACAATTGCGTGTCATGCTATGTCCTCCCCTTCAACTCGGCACATAGCTACAATGCAGACCTGCGGGCACTCGGCCTGTACTATCGGGAATATGACCGCTTGATGCGTCACTGGAACGAGGTTTTCCCAGGCCGTATCTTTGAAAATCGCTATGAGACGCTCGTCGAGAATCAAGAGGCACAGTCGCGCCGGCTCATCGATCATCTCGGCCTGCCTTGGGATGACGCGTGCCTGCGCTTCTTCGACAGGGAAGGGGCGGTCACCACGCCCAGCCGCTGGCAGGTTCGTCAGCCGATCTACAGATCGTCCGTGAAGCGCTGGAAGAATTACGAAAGTCAGATCCAGCCTTTGATTGAAGCGTTGGGCGACCTCGCCGACGTTTGACTTCGATCACGGGGTGCGGCTGCCCGCCGTCTCCCCGGAATTTTTAAAGCTTTCCACCGCGCTGCGCCGCAATCAGGTCGAACGCCAAACGGCGCCTCGAATACACGGCTGGTGCAACATCCGAACTGCGCAGCGGTTCTGGGATCTCTATACCCGTCAAAAAAGAAACCCGGCGGTTGCCCGCCGGGTTCTCCTGTCTCCCCAGAAATATCTGGTCTTAGAAATCGCGCTGGAAGCGGATGATCGCGCCGACGGCGTTCTTCTTCGTGGCGCCAGCCCAAACGTTGCCGTGGTCGAAAGCATCCGAACCAACGTGCTGGTAGTCAACTTCGGGCGTGACCGTCAGGCCAGGGACGACGGTGTAGGCAATGTTGGCCGCGATCGCGTAGTCCTTCCACTGATCACCAGACACCTGGAGGTTGAACGAGGCCTTGTCGCTGAACTTGTAGGTGCCGCCGGCCCAGAAGGCCCAGTTGCCGCCCCACGGCTTGTAGAAGCCGCGACCGTTCGCGAATGCGACTGCGGATGTGTCGTTGAGCTTGCCCTCGCTGGCATAGCCGAACATGCCGAACAGCGACAGTTCGTTGGTCACGTTCACGTCCAGGCGGACCTTGCCCGAGACGTATTCGTAGTTGCTGTCATAGGCGACGACGCCGACGATATCACCCCAGCCCTGCGTGTACTTCAAGCCACCGACGATGTGCGGAACGTAGCTGTCGATCGTGCCGACGCCATAGCCATA
>NZ_VFTM01000070.1:0-2496 GCF_006439555.1 Mesorhizobium sp. B3-1-6
TCGTAAGCGGTGTTCTCAGGCCACGGCCTTAAACTCGGGAGCGGCGACGTAGGCCCAGGGCAGGAGTTCGTCAATTTGGCTGTTCGGGTGGCCGTTGACGATTCTGGTGAGCACGTCAGCGAGGTAACCGAGCGGCTCGACAGCGTTGAGTTTGCAGGTTTCGATCAGCGAGGCGATGACAGCCCAGTGCTCGGCGCCGCCATCCGATCCGGCGAAGAGTGCGTTCTTGCGGTTCAACGCGATCGGGCGGATCGAGCGTTCGACGGTATTGGAGTCGACCTCAATGCGTCCGTCGTCGAGGAAGCGGGCGAGCCCCTCCCAGCGTGACAGCGTGTAGCGGATTGCCTCGGCGAGCTTGGTCTTCTGGCTGATCAGGCCGAGCTTCTCGCGCAGCCATGGCTCGAACTCGGCCAGGATCGGCCGGCTCCTTTCCTGGCGCACGGCACGACGGGCGTCTGCCGGCTGGCCGCGGATGTCGTCCTCCACGCGATAGAGCTCCGCGATGCGCCGGAGCGCCTGGCTGGCGATCGGTGCTGGGCCGGCTGCGGCGAGTTCGTAGAAGCGCCGGCGCACGTGTGCCCAGCAGAAGGCGAGCGTTGCACCGCTCTTGTCGGCGAGCACCCGATAGCCACCATAGCCGTCGACCTGCAGGATTCCGGCAAAGCCCGCCAGATGAGCGATCGGTCGCTCCGCCTTTCGGTCCGGCGCATAAACATAGGCGACGCCCGGCGGGTCGCTCCCGTTCCATGGTCGGTCATCGCGAGCGTAGGCCCAGAGCTGCCCGGTCTTGGTTTTGCCGCGGCCGGGATCCAGCACCGGCGCCGTGGTCTCGTCGGCAAAGAGCTTGGGCGAGGCTTTCAGCTTCTCCAGCAGCCGCTCGTGGACCGGACGCAAATGCCAGGCGGCGCGGCCGACCCAGTCGGCGAGCGTGGAACGGTCGAGGTTGATGCCCTGCCGGGCGTAGATCTGCGCCTGGCGATAGAGCGGCAGGTGGTCGGCATATTTGGAGACCAGAACCTGCGCGACCGTCGCCTCGGTCGGCAGACCGCCTTCGATCAGCCGGGCGGGCGCCGGAGCCTGCACGACCACGTCCTCGCAGGCACGACACGCATATTTGGGCCGGCGCACGACGACCACGCGCAGTTGCGCCGGCACGACGTCGAGCCGTTCGCTGACGTCTTCGCCGATCCGATGAAGTCCGTCGCGGCAGCATGGGCAGGCATGGTCCTCGATGTCGACGACCATCTCGATGCGCGGCAAATGCGCCGGCAGCGCGCCACGGTTCGCCCGCCGCTTTGCGGTGCGCTCCCTGCGCGTGGCAGGATCGGCACGCTCGGCCTCTTCCTCGCCTGCCGCCTCGATCTGTTCGGCCTCCTCGAGGCCAAGGAGCAGTTGATCTTCGGGCAGGCTCTCGGCCCGGCGGCCGAAGCGGTGACGCTGCAATTCCTTGATGATCTGGGTCAGGCGAGCATTCTCGACATCGCGCGCCAGGACCATCGCCTTCAGCACATCCGGATCGTCGGGAAGCTGGTCCGCTGTCATCGCCATGATCGGATCAGACCATATTCGCCAGTTCCGGGCGACAGCGGAATCCAGGCTGATTCACTTGGTCGCGGATCAACCCGCCTGCGCTGGAGCAAGCGTCCGGCGGGCCTCATGGACCCGGCGCCAATCAAGCCCTTCAAGCAGCGCCGACAACTGGGCGGCCGTCAGCCGCATCACGCCATCCTGCACCTTCGGCCAGCGGAACTCGCCATCCTCCAACCGCTTCGCATAGAGGCAGACGCCGCTGCCATCCCAGAAGATCAGCTTGATCCGATCCGTCCGTTTCGCGCGGAAGACATAAACTGCGCCGCTGAACGGATCGGCACCCATCGTCTCGCGCACCAACGCAGCCAACCCCTCCGCACCCTTGCGGAAGTCCACCGGCTTTGTCGCCACCATGACCTTGACGGCGCCCGTCGGCCCGATCACGAGGTTGCCTTCAGCGCACGGATCACCGCCGCAACCGTCTTGGCGTCAGCTCCCCGGCCGACCCGCATGGCGATGCCGTCAATCTCAAGCTCGATCACGCCAGCATCTCGGGCTGTCTTCCCCTTCCGCGGCTGCGCTGGACGCGTCGGCGCGGGTTCCGGAGGCGGCGCCGTCACCACCGCCGGCACGAAGGCCGGCGATTCCTGCTGCGCCGAAGCGGCCTGTTTGCGCGCTTCGCGGCGCCAGGCGAACACCTGCTGTGGCCTGAGACCATAACGCCGGGCGACTTCGGAGATGATTGCGTTCGGCTCCAGCGTCTCCGCGACGATCCTGGCCTTGTCGTCCAGCGACCAGTGACGCCGGCCGCCAGCGCCGTTGATCACCTCAAAACGCCGAGGCTGCCGCTCCGGGTCAAGCGTAAGGTCAAGTCCAGACACAAGCCTATCTCCGATCCCAATACAGGATCGGCAACCTCACAGATCGCGATCATTCCCGAAAGGTGGCCCGGAAACATCGCTTACG
>NZ_VFTM01000071.1:0-2010 GCF_006439555.1 Mesorhizobium sp. B3-1-6
CTCCGATCCCAATACAGGATCGGCAACCTCACAGATCGCGATCATTCCCGAAAGGTGGCCCGGAAACATCGCTTACGCTCTTTCGCCACCTAGAAGCGCTGGATATTGCAAGGCCGCATCGGATGCGCGCGATTTGCCGAGCGTCATGGGCGTTCATCAGCGTCTAGGCGGCACCTCGCGGCCACTTCTCGGGTTGTTCCGGCATGCGCTGAAATGAGGAGCACGTGCTTGGCATTCTCCTTGGACCGATATTCATCGAACTGCGCCATGATCTGGCGCATCATCACATGCGTGGGATCCTCGCCCATCTCCCTGCGTCATGGAGGCGAGCCTGACGCCCTCCCCGACAATTCATACGACGCCGCGGAAGTCAGGGTGGCGCAGCGCCCACCGAGCCGAGCGGCACGATCTCAGCGCCACCGCTGACAATTCCGGTCAGTCGATCAGCCCAACGGGCGAGTGCTTCTCGCTTTTCTCTCATGTAATCGTAGCGCGCATAAACGCGGCTGGTGATGCTAGCCTTCGTCGCGCTTACGTGATTCAAAACGTGGCCTATGATGAAAGGCGAGATGCCGAGTTCCTCCATGTGCGTTGCCGCCGACCTACGAAGGTCGTGTGAGGTCCAAGGCTCAACGCCCAAGATCGTCGCTTTTCCGCGCTTCATGATCTCTTCACGCTTGATCGCCTTGGCGATCGCGGCACCGGTCACAGGCGCATGGGCTCCAGGTCCAGGGAAGACAAATGCGGGCATGGCCCTGCCCTTACGCTCGGCAAGCGCTTTCACGTCGGCAAGTTGGTCGCGAATGATTGTAACGGCGATTGGAGATAGAGGGACCGCATGCTCGCGTTTGTTCTTTGAACGTAGAGATGGAATAGTCCACACCGACATATCGAGATCGAGTTCGTCGACTGTCATCCCGCAGACCTCGCCCACGCGCTGCGCGGTGACAAGACATAAGCGGATGACGCGCCTCGTCGACTCCCGCATATCAGCGTGTGCCAAGGCTCCCCACATGGATCCGATCTCGTCGGGTGATAGCACGCGATCGCGCTCAACTGTCTCGGTGGGCTTGCGCATGCCCTCGACGAGGTTCTGATCAAGGTCGCCCCTGCCTCTAGCCCATCGGATCATGGCGCGGACGTCTTCGAAGAGCCTGTTCGCCTCAACGTGGGCACCCCGGTCCTTCAGGGCGTCGATCGCTTTCGTAATATCGCGGCGATGCAGCTCGGAAAGCTTGACGTCGCCAATGCACCCCACAGAACTCTTCTCCAACTTCCCGCCGTCGGCGTTCCGGCCGGAGACATTCTTGCGAAGGCGGCGAGCGATCTCGTCTCCCGAGCGCTTGGTCGAGGCGTGACGCTTGATGTAGTTGTCGACTAAATCGGCAACGGTCTGGGAAGCGGCCTGCGCCTTCTTGTCGGCGACCGGATCGCCTCCATCCCCCACTTTGGCACGCCCATCCCGCGCGCGCTGGCGGGCTCCCTTGTCACCACCAAGCGATATATCTGGATAGGAGCCGAGTTTCAGCCATTGGCGCTTCGCCGGCGGACCATAGACTAGGTACCAGGACCTCGTCCCGCCTGCCGACGCACGCAAGACGAGCCCTTTTACCAACGTGTCAAAGTAGTCTGTCTTTCGGCCAGATACCGCCTTCGCAGATTGGCAAAGTTTGTCCGTAAGCTCGACCTGCGGCATCCTCTCCCTCGACCAACCGGTTCGTGAGTGATCTACACAATGATCTACAGAAAACCATGAGCTTTGTCGAGATGTGATGGGACAGCCCGAAGCGAGTGGAACAAAAAGTTATTTAATTTACAAGAGCTTCAGAATACTTCAGTGCGTCGCAAGACGGCCCAGGGAAACTCACCAAAAAACCTCTGTTAACCGGTTGGTCGCTGGTTCGAATCCGGCCCGGGGAGCCAAAATTTCCAGGGTCCGTTCCGGACACATGGGTTACGGTTTATACCGGAGACATGGGTAACACTTTTGGCCCGAAGGGGTTTTGGAGT
>NZ_VFTM01000072.1:0-1426 GCF_006439555.1 Mesorhizobium sp. B3-1-6
TGAACTGACCCCATAAAGTTGGACGGTTCATTGAGTTGGTATGTTTAAGGGCTGGGTCCTGTATTGCACAGGGGCCAGCCCTTTGAGTTTCAGTTTGATGCGGTGGTGGTTGTAATAGTCGATGTAGTGGTCGATGGCTGTATCGAGGCTTTGGACCGTTTCGAATCTTTGCGGATAGAAGAGCTCGGATTTGAGCGTGGCGAAGAAGCTCTCCATCGGTGCATTGTCGAGGCAATTGCCTTTGCGCGACATGCTCTGAGCAAGGCCTCTAGCTTCCAGCCTGCGCTGGAATGCCGACATCTGGTACTGCCATCCCTGATCGGAATGCAGGATCGGCCGTTCGTTGTGATTGAGCCGGGCGAAGGCTTTGGTCAGCATATTGTCCACCAATTCGAAGCGCGGGCGGCGCGCCGTCTCGAAGGCGACGATCTCGCCGTTGTAGAGATCCATGATGGGTGACAGGTAGAGCTTGTCGCCGGCCACGCTGAACTCCGTCACGTCGGTCACCCATTTGCGGTTGGCGCGGTCGGCGTCGAACTTGCGCTGCAACAGATCGGGCGCGGTCCGCCCAACCTCGCCCCTATAGGAACGATACCTCTTCGGCCTGACCAGCGACTTCAATTCCATCCCGGTCATCAGGCTCTGGACGGTCTTGTGGTTGACGCGTTGACCTGCCTGGCGCAGTTGCGCGGTCACCCGACGATAGCCGTAGCGGCCCTTGTGGCTGTCGAAGATGACCTTGATCGCTTCCCTCAATGCCGCCTGGCGGTCCGGGCGCGAGGCCGCCTTTTGATTGTAATAGAACGTGCTGCGCGGCAGCTTCGCCAGTTCCAGCAGGCCTTTAAGCGGATGCAGCGGCCTTAACGCCTGGACGGCTTGCGCTTTTTGGGCGCGTGTCCCTGCGTTAAGGCCTCCAGTTTTTTTAGGTAGGCGTTCTCCATCCGCAGTTGCTTCAGTTCGGCCAGCAGTTCTTCACGGCTTTTGGCCTCGTCACTGGCTGCAACAGGCACTGAGGGGGCCGGCGGCTTCGACATGGGTCGTCCTCTGGGACGTGGCCCGAGCGCCTCTGTCCCGCCCGCATGATAGCGCTTCTCCCAGCCCGCCAGGCAACCGGCATTGCGGATATTGAACAACGCCGCCGTCTGGCGATACGACAGACCTTCTCTCCACATCCGCTCGAGCACTGACAACTTGAACGACGCGTCGTAATGACCGTATTTGCCCGACAGCCCCGCATCGCCATGCGCCTGGTACAAAGCAATCCACTTGCGAACAGTCGCAGCGTCGACGCCTCGCTTCGAGGCCGCACTCGCGTAGCTCTCATCCCCGCACAAATAGCTATCGACAACTGACCGCTTGAAGCGCGCACTGTATTTGGACATGCAAAACCCCCGAAGGTTGTGTCCAACTTTCGGGGGTCAGTTCA
>NZ_VFTM01000073.1:0-1137 GCF_006439555.1 Mesorhizobium sp. B3-1-6
CGCTCATAGGTCACGGAATGGCAACTGTGTTCACGCGAATGCGGTTTTGTCGCGCATGATGGCGTTGAGGACGACCAGGAGCTTCCTTGCGACGGCGATGATGGCGAGCTTCTTGGAGCCGGAGCGGGCAGCAAGTGCGGTGTAGAAGGTCTTGAAGCGCTCACAGGTTCGAATGGCCGTGAGGGCTGCCATGTAGAGAGCGCGGCGCACGCGCGATCGCCCGCCCTGGATCTGGCTCCTGCGGTTGAGCTTGCCGCTTTTGTTGTCGAACGGGGCAAGGCCGACCAGTGCCGCGATCGCCTTGGGTGAGCGCTGGCCGAGCTCGGGCAGGAGCGCCAGCAGGGAGAATGCGCCGACCTTGGAGACACCGGGCACGGAGACCATGAGCGTGTAATCGCGGGCGGTGTCCTCGGCTTGACGAATGACGTCGGCAATCTGGCTCTCGATCGCCTTGATGCGCGTGTCGAGGTAGGCGATCGTTTCTTCCAGATCGGCAATGACGATCTCATTGAAGGCCTCGGCGAGGTGCTTCTTCGCCGTTGCCCGCATCTCGACCAGTTGATCGCGGTAGCGGGCAAGCGATTGAAGCTGCTCGACTTCTTCGCGCGGCGCCGGCTCGGCCTCAGGATTATAGCGACGGCCGTAGTCGCTCAGCATCCTGGCGTCGAGAGGATCGGTCTTGGCCCGCCGTCTCGCCGACTTCGCATAGTGGTGGGTATGCGCTGGGTTGTGCCGCGAGAACGGCACGCCGGCCTTGGCCAGCGCATGGCGCAACAGCCGGTCATGGACGCCTGTCGCCTCCATGACGACGAAGTCCCGGCTGGGATCAAGGCCCGCCACATAGGCGGCGATCGCGTCGGCCTGGTTGTCGATGCGCCGAAGACGGCCACTTGTCTCATCAAAAAAATCCAGCCACTGCTTTGAGATGTCGCAGCCGACATAGTTCTGGGCTATCATGTCCACGCCTCTTCCTGTGGTGCGGGGTCTGCTTGGAACAGCCCCGTGCAACTGTTCAGGTTGATGGTTCACCGGTGGGAAGGGACCGGGCCATGCCACGGCCTGTCCGAAAGGACGACCAGGATTCATTCGGTCTCCTTCCCACTTCAAACCATACACCAGAACCAACACACAGGATTC